>JAUVJO010000112.1 GCA_030592345.1 Deltaproteobacteria bacterium | reverse complement strand
GGGCGTATCCAGAACTTGGGGGAAGCATCCTCTTAAAATCACTTGCGCCTCATTTGTGGAGTATATTAAGTGCCTAAAGTGAACTAAAGTGAGTCCCGCTTTTAGCGGGATTGAGGTATTCTGCCCATTTTAAATATGTTGCGCCGGAGGCGCACTCCTTAATCCCGCTAAAGGCGGGACTCACTTTCTTTCAATATAAAACTGTTTCTTCAAGTCCTTAACTTTAGCTCACTTAAGACACTTTAGGCACTTTAGCTCACTTTCTTTCTTCCATTGCCTGCCAAATTCCAGAAGGATGCGGAAAAGTTGTTGTCTCCCCCCAACTGTTAGATACGCCCTACACGATTCACGACTTGAGCTGGACATGTTTAAAAACCTTGCCACGGTACTGGAGCGCTATCAGGGAAAATGCGAATACCATACTCCCGTTAATAATAAAAGGCATTTTGTAACCCCACACCTGGTTGAGCCATCCCGAGAAAACGGCAAATACGAATATCGCCGATGTCCTGACACAAAAAATAAGGCCTGAATTTCCGCCAAGTCTTGCGGCAGGGAAAAAATGAGCGGTGAGTACGTCAGATTCCAGTATGGCCAGGGTATCACCCAACGTGTGAATCATCCTTACAATCAAAAGACCACAAATGGTGCTTGTGAAAGCCGTGACAAACTGAAAACAGCCGGAGATCAGAAGCCCCACCAGGAGCAACAAGAATACCCTGTGTTTTTTGTCCATGAAAATACCGGCAAACGGCACAAGAAAGGCCATCCAAGTCCCCAAGAGAAAAAATATGACGCCAATTTCCTTCTTGCTCAAGCCGATGACGTCTTTCATCAGGAGACTGAGGCTCGTTTGTTCCGCCCCGAAGTGGGTGCCAAGCACAAAAACCGCGGCTATCAAAAACAGGGCATCCGGCTCTTTGAAATCTTTCTTGTAATCTTTGAAGCTGAAAACTACTGGTGGGGCATCTTTGACAAAAAGTGTGAGCGGGATGATGGCAAACGAAAGGATCAATCCCCCTTTGATCATGAGACCTGCACCATAGGTTTCGTAGACATACCCGCCCAAAAGAGGCCCCAGCCCGAAACCAAGATATCCGCCCATGTGCAGAAAAGCCACCTTTTTCCCTCGCCCGGTCCTGTCGATGAGCTTCAGGTAAAGAGACATCAAGACCACCCTCAGGGTTGCAGCTCCCACGCCTCCCAGGATAACCACAAGGCACATGCCGGGGAAATCTCTCGAGACGATGAGGAGCAAAAAATAGCCACAGTAAAGAACAGCACCCAAAGTAAGGGTCCTCTTTGGGGAGAAGTAGTCTGAAAACACGCCAGAGGGAAGCACCAGGAGGATACTTGAAAGAGATTGCAGGCCAATGGCAAAGCCTGTCTGCTGGTCGGTAAAACCGTAGGACTTAAAAAGGATGGGCAAGTAGGCGAGCACCATCCAGAAAGAAAAAAAATAGAGGAAGTAGGAGAGAAAAAATACAACTGATCTGGATCTGCTCATTCATGGTCCCGGTGGTGAATTGGATAACGTGTGTTGAAGCTACTTAATAACCTTGAGCTTCTTCTTTTTTTGCTTTTTGTCTTCTTCTCGTTGTTTGTCACATACCGTGCAAATCGTCTTTTCGCAAGTGGCTCTAACCGATTTCAGGACGTAATCGAGGTGATCCAACGGGTTTCCCTTAAAGTACCCACTATTGATATAATCTATGCCAACCTTCTGGAGCACCGCCAGGACAGTTTTATACTCTTGCTTATAGGCTTTTATGAATTCTCTGTCGTCCATATCGTAAAGTTCGCTGTGTCGATCAATAAAAAAGACTTAAACTGCACGGAACATAAATCAAATTAACAATCTCCATGGGAATTGTAAAGGCAGAACATTATTTGGGGGATGCTCAGGGGCACTTGGCCTCGCCTTTTTTGGCTGTGCGGGGCATAATGGAAACCACCTGCATGTTTCGGGGGTCAAAGTTCATATTTTTGAAGGTTCTATTTCAGAAAGTATACTCCGTAAGGCTCTACGTTTCCGTTGAATTGTGTTTTGCTGAGAAAATCGAATTTCCCTTCGTATTGAGTCAACCTTACCGTATCGTCACTCACGTTTATTACACTATACACGCTTCCGTCTTTGTGCCGTCTGGCCATAATGAACAGCCGTTTGTCGGAATGGACTACCACGTCTCTGTCGACTGAATGGTGAAACGCCTTTATTTCCTTTCGCACGTTCAGAAGGTGAAGGAGCCTGGTCAATACCTGATATCTCAGCGACTCAGGTTCCGAGAGATCCTTAAACACGACCTCTTCTGAAAGCTTTTCACGATTGATCATGCGATTCATTCCGGTCTCTTTGACGCCCTCATAATAGTTTCGAGAACCTAACAGGCAGTGGATATAGATGCCGGGGACCCCCTTGTCCGCAAGCATGCCTGACATCGCGGCAATAAAACGGTTGACATCGACCTGCGGGTCGGGACGGGAAGGATCGTTGATCGCATCATAGAACGTGATATTCAGTTCATAGGGCGACTTGCCGTCCTGGGTTGCCTTATAGGATATCACCCCCCCCGTGTTCAGTAGTGGTTCGAATCAAGCCTTCAAAACAGGATTCCGGGAGGGTTTCCTTTGCGCTTAACAGTCCTATGCCGTCGTGGGTTGCAAGGAAGTTTAAAAAGATAAGATCCTGGCGGATTCTATCCGTCTCTCCCTGAACGTATGAGGTGTCTTTCCTGGCAAAACTGTCGATCACGAGCGGTGGCAAGCAGAAATGATACGCCATGTTTGCTTCATGCCTTGCTTCCAGATACGATACATTATACTTGTACGGGAAGTTCACTTCGGTCACGATAATAGTGTACGGTGCAACGTATTCCGTTACTGTCCTAAGAAGCTTAACCATTTCATGCGTTTGTGGCAGGTTCACGCAACTGCTGTCCGGTTCTTTCCAGACATACCCCACCGCATCGAGCCGTATGATCTCAACCCCTTGAGACAGGAAAAAAAGGAGCACTTCGAGGATTTCCAGGGTAACCTTCGGGTTATGGAAGTTCAGGTCTATCTGGTCCTCACTAAACGTTGTCCACACATACTTCTTTCCCATCGCTGTGTCGAACTCGGTCAGCAAGGGATGCACCCTGGGCCGAAATACCTTGGGCATGTCAACACGTTCGTCAAAGCTCAAAAAATAGTCGCGATATCGCTCGTCACCCTGCAAAAACCCTTGAAACCAACCCGATTGGCTCGAAACGTGGTTCATGACAAGGTCGGACATCAAGCGATAATCGTTTGCAATGCTCCGGATATCCTCCCAGGTACCTAGTTCCGGGTCCACTTCCTTATAGTCCATGATGGAATATCCTCCATCCGAACTACTCGGGAAAAAAGGAAGTATGTGAACGCCCGAAACGGCATCTTTCACATAGTTTTTAAGAAACCTGTGAAGGGTACGAAGCGGTTTTTCTCCTTTCCTGACGATGTTATCCGCATAGGTAATCAAGATGGCATCGTCTTCGTTAAGAACGATCCGATCATTGTATTTTTTTCTTTTTTCAAGAATCGTTTCATTCTTACCATATTCTTCCATGAGATCTTTCAGATCATGGAAGATATTGTCAGCATGCTCTTCTGGATAAATATCCCCTAAGACGGACCGGATATTCGTCAGTGATTCGGCTGAAGACATAAACAAACTCCTCCTTCCAGGGTTAGTAAATTCAACTACCCAACCACTCAAGTGCCCATGGGGGTGCAAGCGTTGATTGACGATCTTAAAGTATCTCTGTTTGTGCTTGGCCCGATCTTCTCAGGGTGTGCATGCTCTTGAAACGACTTGCGCCGCATTTGTGGAGTACATTAAGTGCCTAAAATTGAGGTATTCTGCCTGTTTTTAATATGTTTAGCCGGAGGCGCACTGCTTAATCCCGCTAAAGGCGGGGCTCACTTTCTTTCAATAATAAAACTGTTTCTTCAAGTCCTTAATCCCGCTGAAAGCGGGACTCACTTTAGGCACTTTAGGCACTTTAGCTCACTTTTCTTCCAGTGCCTGCCAAATCCCAGAAAAATGCGCGAGAGTTGTTGTCTCCCCCCAACTCATACATACGCCCGTAAGGCCCTTTGCTAGGCGTTGCCATTCCATTTACGATTTCCAGTAATTACAAAAGGCAGAAGGCTGGGGATTATCCAAAGGAAAGACGTCCAATTTATTCCAAGGCTTTTTAGTCCACCATAAAGAAATATAGAAGATGCAATAGAGATAAAAAATAGTGTATAAATCGGCAGCATCAGCTTCCAATATTTTGTATTTGGGTGTTTCCAAGGGGCAAACGTGAATATTAAAATGATTGCAACTGTGAATAAAAGGATCCCCAACGTTGCGTTAAGAATTTTTTTTTGCACTATCCAAACAACTGACAGCAGACCCAACCAAATAAATCCTCCAAACCAGCCTCCGATCCAGCCAATCTTCTCGCCATTACGGTTCATCGTTTTATCCTTCGCCTAACCCATCCATAATGACCTGTCCCCCTTTTCCATTCTGGAGCAAGAGTCAAAAAACGATAAATAGCCGAGGCGAGCCCTCGAACACCATTCCGAAATCAGGTTTATAACGAACTCTTCCTGAACTTAGCTCCGCTTCGCTTCGCAATTGGAATGGTGGAATACTGGAATGATGGAACAATGGGTTCTGGAAAAGTGGGATAGTGGGCTGCTGTCAAAACCCCTCTTGACGGGGAAGTCAACAAAGGGCATACTTCCGCTCAAAAAACCATCATTCCAATATTCCACCATTCCACCATTCCGGCATGAGGCAAAAATCTAAGCCTCAAAAAAATCTATACATTCAATAGGTTGTAGAAATTCCGAGACGTTTTAATTACGGGTCAAGGTATGGCCCTGTATTTGCTGTGCAAGTTCACCAGAAAAATCTTTTGATCTCGTCATGATATCTGTACCCTCAACTGCGTGTTAGCGATACCACTTGCCTTCTCCAACGTGCGCTGATACGTTTTCTCAGCCAGTCAAAGGCGGCTCGTCGAGCATTTTTAGAAATAGGCTTTTGTCAATGGCTTTCTCATACGCAGCCGGAGCCGTAATCTTATCATCTTCTATGAGCTGCATGAGATGCTGATCCATGGTCTGCATCCCGCTGCGCGAGCCTGTTTGAATAAGTGAATTGATCTGTGATATCTTTCCTTCTCTGATCGTGCTCGCAAGTGCTGGAGAACCTATGAGAACTTCATTGGCTGCACATCTACCTTTGCCATCCTTGGTTCCAAGAAGCTGCTGGGCCACCACTGCCTTCAATGAATCCGACAGCATGGTCCGTGTCTGATCCTGTTGGTCCGAAGGGAAGGCATTTATGATGCGGTCAATGGTCTTTGACGCACTGTTCGTGTGAAGCGTGCCAAAAACCAAAATACCTAGTTCTGCGCAGGTCAATGCAAGAGAGATCGTCTCCAGGTCGCGCATTTCCCCAACAAGGATAATATCAGGGTCTTCACGGCTCGCCACCCTGAGGGCGTCAGCAAAACTCTTGGCGTGGGCACCGATCTCCCTTTGCGTGAACAGGCACTTCTTGTTGGGATGGACAAACTCCAGCGGGTCTTCAATGGTCACAATATGGGCGTCTCGCCTCTCGTTGATGTGGTCAATCATTGCTGCAAGCGTCGTTGATTTACCACTGCCCGTGGGGCCGGTCACCAGAACCAGGCCCCGCCTGAACATGGCAATTGTCTTTAATGAATCAGGCATGGCCAACTCTTCTAACGTTAAAATCTTGGTTGGAATGATACGAAACACAGCACCAATGCCACGATGTTGATAGAAAAAATTGCACCGGAAACGTGCCACATCTTCCAGTTCATAGGCTATATCAAAATCACGGTTTTTCTCTAAATACGACTGCTGTTCAGGGGCAAGCATCTCAAAAAGGATCTCTTGGTTCGATTCCCGGGTAAGCACAGGCTCGTCAATGGGCACTAGTTCCCCGTGGAGGCGAAGCAGGGGCGGAAAGCCAATGACCATATGGAGGTCACTAGCCCCTTGATCTTTCAATTCTTTGAAATAGCTGTCTATCTTAGCCATTCTAGTTTAACTCCCTCTTCACGCTTTTTTTGCTGGTCGCATTTACCTGACTTCACGGGTTACTCTTCTCTTTTTCCAGAAATGACAAAAAAGGGGTCTTGTTATTGGCGTTGAGATATGCCTCCTGTGCACTAATCTTTTCCTCTTTAAGCAGTGCCAAAATTGAATTATCCATAATCTGCATCCCAACGCTCTTACCCATCTGCATCATGGAAGGTATTTGGAACACCTTGCCATCACGGATGAGGTTTGCCATGGGGAGCGTGCCGATCAGTATCTCAACTGCCAGCACCATTCTCTTGAGATCCACACCGGGCATGAGCCGTTGTGTTATCACCGCCTTTAGTGACTCGCTCAACATAGCCCGAATCTGGCTCTGTTCACCTGCAGGAAAGGAGTCTATGATACGATCAACGGTCTTTGGGGCGCTGGAGGTGGCAAGGGTCCCCAACACGAGATGTCCGGTTTCAGCAGCCGAGATAGCCAGCGATATGGTCTCAAGGTCTCTCAGCTCTCCTATCATGATGACATCCGGATCTTCTCTCAACGCAGCCCGCAGTGCATTGGCATAAGATAAGGTGTCCCTGCCCAGTTGCCGTTGATTGACCACGCCTCGTTTTAGAGGATGGATGAATTCAATCGGATCCTCTGCAGTGAGGATATGGTGGGCACGGTTTGTATTGATATAGTCCACCATGGCAGCGAGTGTGGTTGATTTACCATGACCCGTAGCCCCTGTTACCAGAATCAAGCCCTGGTGATTATCCAAAACCCTGGTGACGACCTCAGGGAGGCCAAGTTCCTGAAATGTGAGAATTTTGGGGGCGATGATGCGAAAAGATGCGCTGAGGCCGCTTCGGTGCATCATCGCGCTGCCTCGAAATCGGCCAACTCCTTGTATTTCATAGACAAAATCAAGTTGAAAATCCTCCGAGAGCCTTTCCTTTTGCTCTGTGTCAAGGATCTCAAATATTAGCTGCCTGCAGCGCTCGGGGCTAAGGGCATCACTTTTCAGCTTTCGAAGTCTGCCAAACTGCCGCACGATATATGGCTCACCTGGGGATATATGAACATCGGAAGCTTTGGCGCCTGCTGCTACCTTAAGCGCCTTGTCTAGTTCAGCCATAAGAAGCCTCCCCGCCTTTGAGCCTGACATAACACGTCTCGGAATTTGTATAACGCATTGGAATTAAAGGAGTCATGCGAAGATTGAGTCTTTGCTTCGCACTCGGAAAAATGGAATATTGGGATGGTTCCCCACGATGTGATATGCAGGAGATATTTGTGTGACTACAGGCCCGCCTGCCAACGCCTCCCTCGCAGGGGAGCTACAATGTCGGCATACACGGCACTGGCGGGCAGGTGAAGGAAAGATTCGAAGGCTATTTGAATCCACAAATAACTCCTGCAATGGTCACGGATTATGGAACCGTCCCGGAATATTGGACAGGAAGGATAATGTTTTCAAGACCTCAGGCGCAACCAGTTCGCCATGTTAATATTGAAAGGAAGTTCTTCCATTTATTAGCATCCCTGTCAAAAGGGGTTTTTGCCTATAGACCAATGATCCATTCTCCCAGAACATATTATTCCATCTTCCCTTTTGGGCGAGACTGACTAAACTTTAACCAGAAGGAACTTGAGCCCTCACAGACTCTCACACTTTGGGTAACAATGACCCATTTTATAGGGACTAATCCCTAATCCCAAGATCTCGGACTATCTTGGCACGAGCAGCGCCAGGTTGGGTGCAATATATTTGCCTTAATCAACTCCTCTTGGCTCAGTTATAAGTCTCACGCCATGAAATATTTGGGAAATACGATCTTTAGATAACATTCCGATTTTCTTTGATAAATTGCTTTTATTCACAGTGAAAATTTGAGAAATATTTACTACACTTTTTTTAGGTAAGTTAACCTCACCTTTGTTCAATGTAACATTACCGGGTGCATAGGATCTCTTAAGAATTGATGTCAACGTGCAGACTAATACCGTATTGACACGGCTTCGATTGAAGAGATTATTTTGAATGACAACATGGGGATGGCGATAACCAGGCTCAGACCCTGATGGCTCATTAAATTCTATCCAAAATACATCCCCTTGATTGATCACCATTGATTTTTCACAATATTGTAATGACGCGAGCGCATTTTGGACACCATTGGTTCAGAATCAGGCAAGTCATCATACGCTTCATTAAGCAACTGAAGTAGCTCGATATTCTTGTGACGGTGTAAGAATTCTTGAGCGGCCAAGGGAAATATACGACTTCTAGAAATATTTAAATCTTTTGCCAGAACGTTCATCTGTTCAAAAATTGGCTTTTCAATTGATATAGCTGCCTTAATATTCGCCATATTGTTATACCTCAATTAATTACCAAAAGTATAACCAATGGTATTCCATATGTCAATATTATTTTCAGATTTTAGCACCCAACGTTGACCTATACCTCGGAAGGTAATAAATGGCGATTTTCTCGGTGAGTCATGAGCATAAAGAGCAAGGCGCGAAGGCACGGAATAGCTGGCTATTGCAAGCCTGAGCAACGCGGCTATTAATGTTCATGGCCGGCAAAAAAGTGTCATTTATGGCCTTTCGAGGTATAACTTGAAAGTATAGGAATTTCCTTTTTTGGACACGGATTACACGGATGGCTATGGATTAGGTCTATATTGTTCAAACACTACTTCCGTTTCATAAATGCCGCCGCATTTGTGAAATAAAAATCTGTGAAATCTGTGAAATCTGTGTCCAAAATTTTC
>JAUVJO010000340.1 GCA_030592345.1 Deltaproteobacteria bacterium | reverse complement strand
CAGCCATTGCATATGATACCTAACCAGCCAGCTACTTAAGGCATTGGAGGCCGAAGTTCAGCGGTTCTCCTTGCCCGGAGGCTTGTTGCCATAACCTAAAGCGTACCCGGACTTTTTGAGAAGTTACTTTTTTTTGTAGCGAATCACTCATATGGCGACGCCCCTATCTCAAGAGAGCCTCCGTAAAATGGCTTCCCGATGGCTCCCCCTCGGTCAAGATGCACCTCCTTTTCGAATTCATAGGGACACCACGGATTTTTTCCGTGTGGATTATGGTGATGTGGTTGAACTGGGTGGGATACCGTTTCTCATTCGTCACAATGCAAAGGAAGGGCGATTCGGCCTGGATGATGAAGTCAAGTACTGGGTAAAGCGAGCCATCGACTTGAGAGAGGGAAAACACAAAATCATCAAGCTCGTGTTTCACGAAAAGTTCGTGGCCCACATTGGGGGAATCGCGTTCGAGTGCTTTCGCAGCCCTCGAAAAGAGGCTCGTATCCTGGATCTGGTAGCCGGCCACAAGAATTTCATGCATGGATATTCCATCAAGGATGAAAAGGGAAACGTCGTTCGCGTGATCGATTTTATCTATGGAAAACCGCTCTCGAAATATGTCGAGAACATAGATCTGGATCATGAAACGTATTATTATGATCGATTCCCGGGCATTTTGGATCACTTTATGGAATGTATCCGGGCCATTGCCTATCTCCACGAACGTGGTGAAAAGCACGGGGACATACGGCGTGACCACATTCTAATAGAGGGGGAAAGCGGGCAGTACCGCTGGATTGATTTTGACTTCAATTATCGTCACAGGGAGGATATATACAGTTACGATCTGTTTGGATTGGGTAACATTTTGGTTTTCCTGGTTGGCATGGGAGATGTCCTGATACAGGATCTGCGCGAACAGGGTCACCCCGCTCTGCCTGTCTTGAGGGACGAAGATGTAAATATCGTTTTTCATCATCGAATTGCGAACCTGAAAAAGGTTTATCCGTACATACCTGATTCCCTGAACTGGATCCTAATGCATTTTTGCAAAGGCACCAACTGGTTTTATGAGAACACGGGACAACTCCTGGAAGATTTGGAAGCCTATAGAAACGCATAATGAATTCATTCGGAATGAGACTATTGTCTTTCAGAAAAAGATTTAGGGATTATCGGTTTTATCAGGAAATGTGAGTTCGTGCTCTATTCCAAACAGATACTGGATGCTGGATGCTGGATGCTGGATACTGGATAGACAAAAAAAGAAATCCCTTGTTTTAACCAGCATCCAGGAACCAGCATCCAGTATCTGTTCATCCTGTTTGGGCCATAAACATTATCTTAGAATCTATATCCGGTCCTTGCTGCCGCGCCTTGCCAGTCGGATAACGGAAAACGGAAAACGGAAAACGGTTACCTGGAGGCGAAGATATGACTGACCAGGAAGAGAAATTTAACAGGAATATCCTTATTGCCGTAGACGAGTCGGAAAATGCACGTCGTGCGGTCTCTTATGTAGCGCGACTTTTAGGAGGAGTTGAAGGCTTTAAGGTCGCCCTTCTACACGTCATTGTTGAGGCAGATGAGGACTATTTTCCTACCGAGGCGGAGAGAGAGAAGTGGTTTGATCAACGCAAACGAAAAGTCGATGCCATGCTGGAAGATTATCGCCAGATTTTGGAGAGGGCAGGTTTTAACCCGGATGACGTCTCGGTCCGTTCGCCCTTGCGTTATTGTCCCTCCATGGCAGAATGTATTCTTGCGGAGCGGGACGAAACTGAATATCACACGATCGTCGTCGGCAGACAGGGGCTTTCACGAAGTGAGGAGTTCCTCTTCGGCAGCGTCTCCAGGAAAATAGTCACCCACGCCCGCAACGCTACTGTTTGGGTGGTGGAATAAAAAAGGGAGAGACCGTATTGGTCTCTCCCTTTGGATTTTGCGTAAAACGTAGAGTATCAAAAGCTATGTTGCAGCGCCTGTTGCAGCGCCGTGCATCTTGATTTCTACCTTTTCAGTAAGACCCTCATAGTATTCACGCAGGATTGCGAGAACCTCATCACGTCCGAAGTGATCCGGGATCTCTCCACCTTCTGAGAGCATCTTCCGCAGCATGGTTCCGCTCAAGATAACACGGTCTTCTTTACCATGGGGGCACGTTCTCAGGGATGCCATGCCGTCGCACTTTTTGCAGTAGAAGGTCCAGTCAATCTTCAGCGGTTTGCACAGCAACGCTTTGCCGGGTTCCGTGGGGTACGGGATCTTGTCAAAGATCGTCTGCGCCTCAAACATGCCGTAAAAGTCGCCCACACCAGCGTGATCACGACCAATGATCATACGGGAGACGCCGTAATTCTGGCGAAAACATGAGTGCAGCAGACCCTCTCTTGGACCGGCATAGCGCATGTCCATGGGATACCCGCCCTGTAGTACCTTATCTTCTACAAAGTAGTCCTTGACGAGGGCGGCAATACACTTGACGCGAACGTCGGCAGGGATGTCACCTGGTTTCAGATTTCCGACCAGGGAATGGATGAATACGCCATCACAGACCTCAATAGCAATTTTGCAAAGATATTCGTGTGATCTGTGCATGGGGTTTCTGAGTTGCATGGCTGCAACCTCGGTCCATCCTCTTTCTTCAAAGATTTTGCGCGATTCAGCAGGTCTCATGTAGATGCCGGCGTATTTGGTGGGAAACTGGGCTTCGCTTAGCACCTTTACAGGGCCTGCCAGGTTGACGTCTTTCTGATTCATGACCATCTCGACGCCTGGGTGGTCCTCTTTGGCGATCTTCCAAAATTCCTCAGCAGTAGGTGTCCCTTCACCCATGAAGATCTTCTCGCACTCGTATTTCTTGTCTGCCTCGGTCGTCTCGAATTTTTCCGTGACCTTCATGGTGGCCCTGATCTCATCACGTTTTGGGTCAAAAAGGGCTATCTCATCGCCTACATTGATGCCGTCCGCATCTTCTTTAGAGGCGGAAAGCGTCACGGGAACGGGCCAGAATGTCCCGTCAGCAATAAGGAAGTTGTCGCAAACGCCCTTCCAGTCGGCCTTTGTCATAAAGCCATTAAGGGGGCTGAATGCGCCAATACCCATCATGAGAAGGTCGCCGTTCTCACGTGGGGAGATTTCAACTTTTTTCAGACCTTCAGCCTTTTTCTTTTCTGCTTCTAATTCTGATCCTTCAAGCAGGCAGCAGACCAAGCCTTTGCCGCCATGAGGTGGGACTAGATTTGACATTTCTTACGTCTCCTTTCGTTACTAAACTTATGCTTATAATTGACCTCATAGTCCAAACCACAAAAAAAATTATCCTCTGGATATCCCCGGCCTCCCTCCTTTCTATAAGTAGTTTTTAGTATATTCCTGAAGATGTCCTTATACAGCAGAAATCAGGCTGGTTTGGCTGGGCTGAGGTCTTAAGCCTCTTGAACGAAGGCGCCATTACAACTGGCCCTTACCCACCCTCAACGGCCAAAATGCAGATCGTCTCTTCTAGTACAAACTGCCCTTGTTGTCAAGGGCAAGATTGCCTAAAAAAAAGGAAAAAAAGAGAAGGCGTCTATGGCTGTTATCCCCACCCTTTTCTGCCAGAATCACAAATTTGGAGACGCATGATTTTGGATTGGTAGATCCTTTAATCGTTGGCAAAGCAGGGCGGCATTTCGGTTGGGTCAAACGGTTGGGGTTGCGCAGCTCGAATCGGTAATCGGTATTCGTAGAGCGGTTAAGGATAAATT
>JAUVJO010000094.1 GCA_030592345.1 Deltaproteobacteria bacterium | reverse complement strand
TCGTAAAAAATGCGGGTTTTGCCACATCATTGCCAAGTGCCATGTTCCAGACCCGCCTGCCTCGCCTGTCATGTACGGAACGGGCATATCCCAAGAGGTCGGCAATGGCGGGCAGGCTTGTGGGGATGTGGAAGCGGTCGGTTTTCCCCTGTTCAACGTTTACAAAATGGCGTATGAAGATGAAAATACAACCTTTGAACCCCTGAACCTTTGAACCCGTGAACGGTTACCTTTTTCTTAAATCCTATATTTGAAGTTTACATAATAGTAGGCGTTCACGGGTTCAGAGGTTCAGGGGTTCAAGGTTCCATTCTCGTCCCTGGACTGCAGTTGGGGTGCGTATTTACGAGAAAATCGTCAGCTTCGTCAAGCCTAATCCTAAATTTGGAGCCAAATTGGCAATTATTTGGGAAAACGAGCATTTTCAACGAGGACTTCGGGCCTTCAATGCCGTCTTTGTCCTTAACCCTGAACGTTGAACCCTGAACCTGTGAACGGTTACACATAATATTTAACGACTTCTGCGCAACGCCCGTAAGTATCTGAAAAGGTTGCATAAGTGAGTTCAAATAAAACGCAAGATGTGCATCTCGATGAATCGGCAGATCAGTTCATTAATTACCTTGTGGTGGAAAAAGGGCTTGCCAAGAATACGATCGCCTCTTACAGCGCAGACCTGGGACTTTATCTGGACTTTCTTAAGGCTAACGGCATCGCTGACATCGCCGATTCGGACACCGGAATTGTCTTAAAGCACTTGATTGCATTGAGAAACGCTGGTCTTGGCTCAAGGAGCAGGGCAAGGCACCTGGTCACCATTAGAGGATTTTATCGGTTCCTGGTACAGGAAAAGATGGTGGCAACCAACCCGGCCCAGCTCGTGGACCTTCCAAAGGCAGGCCGCAAATTGCCTGACGTTTTGAAGCTGAAAGACGTGATACGGCTACTGGATACACCAGATCCCTCCAAACCTCTAGGATTGCGGGACGCAGCTATGCTCGAACTCCTTTATGCGGCAGGTCTCAGGGTTTCTGAGGTGATTACGGTAGGCGTTATTGATGTCAACCTGGAAGCCTGCTTTGTCAGGGTGGTGGGAAAAGGATCGAAAGAGCGCGTCGTGCCTTTTGGCCAAGAGGCAAGAACAAAGCTTGATGTCTACCTTGCATCAGGGCGACCTCTTCTACTGAAAGGTAGGCTCAGTCCCTATCTCTTTGTAACCCGTTCAGGTAGATCCATGACACGCCAGGGATTCTGGAAGCTCTTAAAAAGATATGCCCGGAAGGCCGATATTTCACGCAACATCACGCCACACACTCTTCGCCATTCCTTTGCCAGTCATCTCTTGGAACGTGGGGCAGATCTCCGGTCCGTCCAGGTTATGCTGGGGCACGTAGATATCAGTACCACACAAATTTATACACACGTGGCCCAAGAAAGGCTCAAGGCTTGCCACACCCAGTATCATCCCAGGGGTTAGGTACTGGCTATACCTCGGAAGGTCACAAATTGCGCTTTTCTCGGTGAGTCATGAGCATCAAGAGCAAGGCGCGAAGGGGCGGAATAGCTGGCTATTGCAAGCCTGAGCAACGCTGCTATTGATGTTCATGGCCGGCGAAAAAGTGTCATTTGTGGCCTTTCGAGGTATATAGCTGGACACAGGCATCAAGCCATTTCCACCGCGATTAATCAAGGAGTGCCTTGACTCCGGTGGCAAATCTTCCTAGGCTGATGTCAAAATCGCTTTCGGGGGTCAGACATGTTTAAAGCACTCAGGGCCTTGTCTGAAGGCTGGAGGTTCCATATCACGGGGATCCGGTTTGGGTTTAGCCACTCTTCTTTCCTTGCCCTTTCCCTTCTCCCTTTTTTTATAACGCTCTCCCTTTACGTCTTTGGATTTTACGTGTTTACCCTCTATGCCGATGATATCTTGGGCATGGTATGGCACTTCGAAAGCGGCGAATCTTCCAGGTACGTGGGGTGGCTTTACTGGGCATATACGCACCTCGTCAAGTTCATTTTTTACCTCACCTTCCTCGTGGTCATGTTCTACACATTTATGGTACTTTCCAACATCCTGGCCTCACCGGTTTACGACCACATCATTACGAAATACGAACGACTCCCCGACTACACCACCCGTCCGGTGGAAGCGCCCTCCCCTGCCAAGGGGATTCTTACCGTTATCAAAGAGGAAGTTAAAAAGGCTGTATTGATCTTGGTCGTACCCCTGCCTCTGATCTTTGTCCCTTTGGTCGGCCCGCTACTGGGCTTTGTTGTTGCGTCGGTATTCATTGCCTGGGATTATGTAGATTTCTCCCTTTCAAGAGACTGTCCGCTCCTAAGAGACCGGATTAAGGCCATCTGGCGCTACAAGTTCATGCTATTCGGGTTTGGATGCCCTCTTCTGATCCCGTTCTTTGGCCTTCTAATCATGCCGTTTGCCATTCTAGGCTCCACTAATCTCTATTTTGATAAAATGAAAGAAGGCCCAAGAATAAAAAAATGATGTTATCCTGTTGACACCTGGGCACGGAGCGAGTCGTTAAAACAAATATTACCTGATTTTCGGGCAAAAGCGTTACGTTTCTTATAAATTACTTTAATGTTTTTTATCCCGCCCTACCCTGTTTTGATCCAACTACTCTTCTCTATTGATTTCCTGACAGAACTAAGATAGCACTGGGCACAAGAGAACTTTGCCCATGCTATCAGAATTCCGACTCATTCAGACCGTATCTGACCTCAACACCCTTTGCAATCAACTGACCGAAGAGACGATTTTGGGCGTTGATACAGAAGCTGACTCGCTATATCACTATTTCCCAAAGGTATGTTTAATACAGATTTCCACCAGCCAACACACCTTTGTGGTTGATCCGCTAGCAATCCAAACCATGGACGCCTTGCGACCCTTGTTTGCCGACAACAAGATCAAGAAAATATTCCACGGGGCTGATTATGATATCCGGTCCCTTTTTCGTGATTTTGCCGCAGAAGTGAACAATCTTTTTGACACAATGGTGGCCTCGCAATTCCTGGGCGAAAAGGAGCCTGCCTTGGCTGTTGTGGTAAAAAAGCGCTTTAATACAACTTTGAACAAGAAGTATCAAAGGGCCAATTGGTCAAAGAGGCCACTGAGCCGTGACATGATCCAATATGCAGGCCGTGACACAGCTTATCTCATTAGACTCTATAAGGAGCTAACTCAAGAGCTGCAATCTAAAGGGAGGCTGAACTGGGTTGAAGAGGAATGTGAGATCCTCTCGAATGAGTGTACTGTGAAGGATAACCCTGCAGGTGGCGGGATCAACAGGCAAAATCCTTGTAACTCGATTGGCCATAGCGTATCCAAAAAGACGTTAACACCGCGAACTCCCCTGTTCAGACAATTCAAAGGCGCAGGCAAGCTGGCGCCGAGGGACCTGGCGGTGCTGGAAAAAATCCTCATATTTCGTGAAAGGCTGGCCATCGAACAAGACAGGCCTCTTTTCAGGATCTTTTCAAATGCTGCGATACAGAACATAGTCACGGCAAAACCGAGACACCTTGCAACCCTAAGAAAGGTCCCTAATCTGCCGGGTGATTTCATGGGCCGCTATGCAGAAGGCGTATTAGAGGCTATTAAGAGTGCCCTTGAGTTGCCTGACGATCGGCTCCCCTCTTTTCCTAAAACCAGGTCGACCCCCCAGTCCCCTGAGAAACAAGCTCGGTTAAAACGGCTGAAAAGCTGGCGTAACCTTAAGGGCCGGCAACTCGAATTAGAGACTGGTTTGATCTGCAATAACGTATTGCTTCACGCTTTGGCAGAGGGCAACCCAAAGGACGTCGAGGACCTCAAGGTAATTCCCAGGATGAGAGTGTGGCAAATGAAGACCTTAGGACAAGAGATTATCGAGGTGCTTAAGAAGGTCTCGTGAACAGGCGCATCTATAGACTTTCACATATTAAATTTCACAGCGTTATCGGTCGTCGGCGTATTACAATACAGCCTCCTCCCTCTGGCCTTGTGAAATTTAATATGTGAAAGTCTATAACAGTTGGTGGGAGGCAACAATTTTTCCGCATGCTTCTGGAATTTGGCAGGCACTGGGTCACGGAGTATTGGAGTGGCGGAGTAATGGAGTGCGGAAACAAACAACTAAGTAATGAAAGAAGCTGTAAGACAAGCCATTTTTCGCAAGGTAAATGAGGAACCCTTTGCCCGGAAGCTTAATCTTGAATTGATCGAGCTGGACGATGGCTATTCCGTGGTCGAAATGACCTTTACGAAGGATCTCGAAAACATCTTCGCAATGGCCCATGGCGGTGCCATCTTTGGACTCATTGATGAGGCTTTTGAGACGGCTGCCAATTCTCACGGCACCGTGGCCGTGGCGCTGAATATGACCGTCACGTATATGGCCGCCCCTTCACCAGGTGCCCGATTACGGGCAGAGGCCAAGGAATTGAATCTGACACGCCGTACTGCCACCTATGACATCAAGGTAACTGACGAAAAACAAATGCTAATTGCAACCTGCCAGGCTCTTGTATACCGCAAAGAGAGCACCCTGCCGTTTCTGTAAGCTGTAAGCGTTCACAGGTTCAGAGTTAACCGGGCAGTGATCCCTTCCCTCCGTCGACCTTGCTCATAGGACGGTCCGGATTTCGGTGAACCCTGAAGCATTGAACCCGCGAACGTCTATGAGGCTGTCCGAGAATGGCTATTTTTCCCAATCTCTGCGTCAGGCTCATCCGCCGGAGGCGGACTCAAAATAGTGTAATGTATTCCTGTGGTTATAATCTTCGCCTTCCTTGATCTTGAAAAAAATATCTCATTCTCAGACAGCCTCCTACGGAATCTATTTGAAACTGGCTTCAGGGTCAGGCGGATCCATTTCCTTGGGGAAATCGGCAAAAGGAAAAGGTCGCGTGTTTTCGTTCAAGGTGATGTACCGCAACACTTGGTATGCGTAGACGGTAACTCTGTCGGAAAATCCCTTTACAGGACGGCTGTAACTTGTTGTGATAAAAAGGTAAATATATTGAAACAGAACAGTGACCTGGATAATGGTCTTAAGAATCTCAAAAACAATTAAAAAAAAGATGGTATAAAGCAGACGGATTGCAATGTTTTTACGAGATACTACGGTAATTTCGATATCGCCCATTGGTTTTCCTCCCTTTCTGTCTATTTTAAATATGTTGCGCCTGAGGCGCACCGCTTAATCCCGCTAACAGCGGGACTCACTTTCATCCATCCATCCAATCATCCCTTCCGAAGGAACCCATCTTTCGTGAAGAGAATCATCCCAGCATTATCACTTATCCCAGCATTCCAGCATTCCAGCATTATCTCATATCCCAGCATTCCAGCATTCCAGCATTATCTCATATCCCAGCATTCCAGCATCCCGGTATTTATCATCCAATCATCCATCACTCCGTGACCAATTGCCTGCCAAATTCCAGAAGAATGCGAAAAAGTTGTTGTCTCCCCCAAACTCATAGATACGCCCAGAATCAGGCGTTCTGTCAGCCGGATTCGGATTACGAAATGGTTTCCCCCCTTTCTTTCGTCTGCAAGCTTGCTTGGGCAGACATCGAGTCATATTTTGCCGCCATCTCATCCTCACTGATAGTTGACAGTTCGTTTAAGGCTTCACGGATCTCCCTGGAACCCTTATCATAAACCCGGCGCACGGCTGCGTATTGACGCTTGACTTCGCTGAGCGAAAATCGTCCAACGGTTTTTTTCAGGTATTTATGCACAAGGTCCTTGATTGCCTTCCAACTGTCCCGACGGGTCTCGTTTTCTGTTGGCGTCAGTGTGTCAAGATTTTTCAGACAATTGCGGTGATATGCAGACACGAAGTATTTCATGAGCAATGTCATCCACAAAAACAGGACCGCCAGCGCGACAACCCCACCAGCACACAACAGCTCGGGCTGGCCAATACCTGCAAAAAGACCGGTCGTCAGCATTGCAAGGGCTGCTGCGCAACCACAGAGCACACTGAAAAAAAATCCGGCCAGTGCATATTTTATTCTGAAGACGCGAAGCCGTCTGCGATAGCTGATGAGGGCTTCGAGCAAGTGAGACAGCCGCTCTCCGTTGGTTTCAACGAATGTGGCCAGATGATCGAGGCGGTGGCGGGGGGCCTGCAATATGGCCTTTTTCAACTCCTCGCGCTGGTTTTCGATGTGGCCCAGGTAACTCGTGTCACGTTCCGAGTTGTTCGTGGAACCAGATGCTACGTGCGGTGAGTAGGTAAGCCGAATCATCGGGATGTCTTTTCGGCCCGTGGTTTGCGAAAGGTTCCAGCATAGGGTTCCGTATACCCGCAGCAGGTCGTTTAGGGAGGTGCATTCATCAATGCGGTTCAACACAAAGAGAACCCGGTCCTCGAACGTCCGTGCGGGTAATGTCTCCCTGATACTTACGTAGGCTTCACGGACTGTTCCTGCCTTGTGGGCATCAAAGACCATCAGCACAAGGTCGGCAATCTGTGCCAGGTCGCCTATCACTTCCTGGTAGTCGTAACCGCGATCCCGTTCGGTAATGCTATCGAGCATTCCGGGTGTGTCGATGATGGCAAGGTTTTGCAGGAACGGGGAGTTAACTTTTTTCAGGCGAAAATGCGCGGCAAAGCGCTGTCCGTGCTTTTTCAGAGTCTCAAACGGGAACTCGGGGTCGTTGAGCAGAAACTTTCCGTCACGTTCCTCTGTAATACGAACGGTGTTGCCGGCAGACGCTGAATCATCATAGCTAATAATCGTAAATGAGTCGTCCGTGGGAGCCTGACCGGTGGCTTGGATGTCGGCCTCGAGAAACTCGTTGATCAGCGTTGACTTTCCCGAGGAATAGTTGCCCAGCACCAGCACCAGCGGCCGCCACTTGATGTTGGTTTCCAGTGGCACGTCGCTATATCCGTAGCGCAGAGCCACAGGTGTCAAGTGATCCGCCACCATTTTCACGACTTCCGCCCTGAGCGAATTGATATAGTTTTCGCGGTACATGAACTCTTTCCGTAACCGGAATCACAATATGATCGGTGACGTTATTTGTTAGTCTTTTATTTAACTAATCGCCTTGGTGCTTGATCGAGGACGCAATACTCCACTTTTTGGGATTACGGGACTATAGACTTTCACATATTAAATTTTACTGCGTTATCGGTCATCGGCGTATTACAATACAGCCTCCTCCCTTTGGCCTTGTGAAATTTAATATGTGAAAGCCTATATAAAAAAATATGGTCTGCGTGTCAATCAAGGAATTAAGGGCATGGCGCAAAGCTCACAGCGTATCTTTTCAGGCGGCTAGCCAGGGTAATTTTCTTTTAGATCTAAGATACGCTGAACCGATGCGACTCTCTTTCTCCTTGCATCCCGGGATTGCCGTATTACCTTTAACAGCGCTAAGTGAGCTGCCTCTATCTTGGCCCGATCATGGCATATCAATGCTATATCAATTTCAGCCTCAGAAATCCTTCTTACAACTGTGTCCGGATCAAAGCGCTTGTCAATAGCACCCATGTCCAGGTCGTCGGTTATGGTAACTCCGTTAAAGCCCATGGTTTCCTGCAATAGATCCTTTACAATGACCGACGAAAGACTTGCCGGCCACTCGGGGTCAAGATCCGTATAGATCACGTGTGAGAGCATGACAGCCGCTACGTTGTTTCGGATAGCAGCCCCAAAAGGGACCAAATCAGTCGAATCAAGGACGTGGCGTTTTGTATCAATATGCGGAAGTTCTTCATGAGGATCGACAGCAGTGCGACCAATGCCAGGAAAATGCTTTGCAGTGGCGGCAACCCCGTTTTGCTGCAATGCCTCAATAACTGCCTTGCCCAGGTCTGCTACCAGCCCCGGCTCCTCACCAAAGACCCGATCTGCCATAACAGGGGCATTGAGACCCTGCGGGACCACGTCTAATACAGGTGCGAGATTCATGGTAATTCCCACACCTTTAAGCTCCCGTGCCGTTATTGTGCCAAACTCCGCGGCAGCGGTCTCGGATCTGGCTTCCCCTATGGCCCGGTTTCCCGGAAAAACCGTAAAAGGGGGCCCCAACCGCGCTACTGGGCCACCTTCCTGATCGACAGCAATTATAAGGCGCGGGTTTCCACTTTCAAGCGCAAAAGCTTGTACTGTATGACATAGCTCAGCCAGATGCGAGGGATCAGACACATTTCGTTTAAACAGGATAACCCCTCCAATATGCATTCGACAGATCATGAACCGCAAGTCATCGTCCAACACACTACCCCTGAAACCTACCATAAGGCACTGGCCAGCCAGTTGCTCGTCAGTCAAAGACTCTACGTTGTACATGCTTATATCTATAGACTTTCACATATTAAATTTCACCGCGTTATCGGTCGTCGGCGTATTACAATACAGCCTCCTGCCTCTGGCCTTGTGAAATTTAATATGTGAAAGTCTATAACTCAACACGGCCTCGGAGGCTGTCCGAGAATGAGATATTTTTTTCAAGATCAAGGAAGGCGAAAATTATAACCACAGGAATACATTGAAGTATTTCGAGGATTATAATTTGAGCCTGACGCAAAGATTGGGGAAAATAGCCATTCTCGGACAGCCTCCTAGGTGGGGTCTGCCCTCAAATCCTGGCAACAGAAAACGTATCGTGGGGTTTGAAAAGCGTGCAGTGAACCGCTGCAATCCCTTGAAATTCATCAATCTTGCTGCAACTCTTTACATGCGGGCATGCAGTATCTCTCACAAACAGTTCACAGCGAAGACATGGGCTTTCCTTAAGGATATCCAGGTTAGGTTCAGCCCTCTGACCTTTGGCGGATTTTGAGACGTGTCGGTTTCGGTCCCTGCTTTCCTTGCCCCCCAATATGACGAATAACCTACGTCTCATAAGTTGCCTTGGCCCCGAATGTGAGAATGTGTTCTATTTCTTGGGAGAAATACTAATACTTTTCATAGCTTAATCCAATCTACATCGGGCAAAGTGGCATGTCAAGCTGAGAATGGCTGTTTTCTCCTACTACCGGAGCAGATCCTTTGCCCGCTGAACTGGCATTCCTATAGGCTTTAAGATAAAGAGTTTGGGAAGGCTAGAGGAAGGAAGGCGTACTCGTCGTACGTTGACGACCGATAACGCATCCAAAATCTTTATCTTAAAGTCTATATTAAGAAGAAACGGGTGTAAATCAACACTGTTGTAGAAATCAATGTGCCATTAAACTTTCAGTTCGTTGATTCCAAAAGTCAGTCCACCAATCGTTGGCTCTTAATATTCGCAGAGCCAGCATAGGGTCAATTGAATCAGGGCACCAAATGTTGAACTAAACCGCTTCGCGGTAGTTTTTTGGCTATATGCCAAGTTCCCAAAAGCAAAAGAAGCTGTGAATTCAGAGATTGCCCTTCGTCAATAGTGTGCAGATTTCCAAACAAACCTGACCAGCGTATGAAGCTCTTGCTGCATTGCGTTTGAAAAGGTACGGTTATCCAGGAGTCTGATGTTACTACGCTCACCTTGTCCGATAATCGTTCCTTTTCAAACGCTCCGTAACGACAGAATTTAGTCATTTCACCTACTAAACTTATTTGACAAACTCGGATAGACCTGCTTTTTTATTTCTTGTCCCACGTTG
>JAUVJO010000304.1 GCA_030592345.1 Deltaproteobacteria bacterium | reverse complement strand
TTCAGGGTTCAGGGTTCACCGAAACACTGAACCTGTGAACGCTGCCTTCATCTTTTCCCATTCAATATTTCACGCCTTGGCGTGATTGGACGTTCGATGTTCATTTTTTTCAGTAAACCTTCCACAGCCCATCCGGTGTAAAAATATCTTGGCGCTTATGCCCCTCCCTACCCGACAGCTCGCAGGACAAACAGGATAGAGTTTTTTCTTTCGGTCCCTCCTGGCCGATAGCCCCGGAAATCCTTGACAAAACAATAGGTTCCTGTTATTTCCTCTCGGGTTCAAGTTACCCCGTAATCCACTAACAAACATCGACATCGAAGGTGATTTGTACGGTGTATTCTCATTTCGAGCACGGCGCTCCGGATCTCTCGATTTTCTTTGGCCGGCGACGGAAGCCTATCCCGAGCACCGCCAGAATCTTTTCACTATGGATCGATCGCAGGAAAATGGATCTGCCGTATTTATGCATCCTGGTGAGATGGTTTTTGATACCCTGTGCGATCATATTTGCAAACACTATGGCAGTGACGCCTTGAAAGGCGGAATCTTTCTCGATCCAATGGCCAAAAGTCCCTAAATGAGCGGGCCAATGCCTGCAACCTGCGCGATCAATACTGGCTTTATGTGGTTTATAACTGTGCCAGATCGAGTCCGCGATTGATACAAATCCAGGATCCATTTTTTAAATTACTTGTTCGCGCCAAAGGCGGTGTGGTAATTGACAAACAGGAGATACTTAGATCGGCAGAAAGTGACAATTAAGCCAACCGGATACTACGATGAGTACAGGGTAAGGAGAAGGCCATAAGCACAACTACGATTGCGTTTGCCAACAAAAAACGGGGCATCGTCATCGGAGATCAGGGGATATTTGAAGCCGCAGAAAGGGAGGAAAGCTAATGGACGAAGACTATGTATCAGCCGCAGCCCGTCATTTCGTTGATTCCGAACATTTGCTCAGTGAGTCTCGGGCAGACAACGCCGGATACCTGGCCGGTTATGTAGTAGAGTGTAGCCTTAAAGCGGTTATGATGTCTGGAGGCGGACCTCACCCGAGACAATATGGCCATGATTTGGCCCTGTTGGGAAGGGAAGCACTTGATCTGGCCTTGCTCTTGTCACCCTCGTTGCGCTATTATCGTCCTGAAACAATAGATGAGATTATTCAAGACACCAAAGATTGGCGGCCCTCATGGAGGTATGCAGCCACTGGAGACCTGAGCCAGCAAAAGGCACATCAGATGGTTGAGTCAGGGAAAAAGGCGTTTGAACAATTAGTTGTCCCAATTGTGCTCGATGGATGGGACGAGGTGCCAAAATGAAGCATTTCGCTGAAGCCAGATCAGAAGCATTTGAAGCTATCAGCCAGGACGAGAATCTCCGAAAAAGAATCAAACGAGCTTGCCTTATTTGGGATATCAAAGGTAAGTTGCGTTTTCTTTTTGATGGCCAAGAAGGTGAGGATTTGGAAGACATTCAAAAGCAGGTGTCCGACCTTCTCAAAACGGCTGCTGGACCGTACTGGACAGAACAAACATGGGTTTGGTCTAATGATTCCAAAATCCCGGAAAAGAAGGTATACGAAAGTGCATGGGGCGAGGCCGAGACCCTTGATTCCGGGCCACCAGAAATTCGAATTCTAGACCGTCACTTTTCAAAAAGGGCCTGGTTCAAGCCACCCCTTTCCGAGCCATGGCCTCTGAACGAACATACGCCTCCCGTCCTGTCCTTCTTTTCCTTTAAAGGGGGCGTTGGTCGTACTACTGCCTTGGTCTCTTTAGCCCTTCAACTGGCACGTAACGGAAAGAAGGTTGCAGCCATTGATCTTGACCTTGAGGCACCGGGGCTAGCTTCAATGCTTCCGGGAGCTGAAGGACAAATAGCAGACTATGGTGTGGTGGACTATCTCTTGGAAAGGTATCTTCTGAAAACAGACGAGATAGATATAGAAGACTTCTATCACCTCGTGGACAATAACGTCGTTGTAGGTGACGGTCCCCCAATTACAGTTATTCCGGCAGGTAACCTGGATCATACCTACCTCCAAAAACTCGCCCGCGTTGATTATGAAACCCTGTATAAGCCTCCTGGGCAGGAAGACGATGTTTCAGTATCACCACTTACGGAGCTGCTGAAGGATGTCAGACGCGCCAGGCAGATTGATTACGTACTCCTGGACGCGCGAGCAGGTTTCCACGACTTGGGTGGCTTGTCCCTCTCAGGAGTTTCTCATTTGGATGTCCTTTTCGGCCTCGATAGCGAGCAAAGCTGGCGTGGTATGGAACTTATTGTGCGTTTCCTGGGGCGCGATCGGATAGAAAGGACCGAAAAACAACTGTACTGCGCCTTAGTACTTGCATTGGCACCCGACCCTGGTGAAGAGAGGGAGGAAACATTTCAGCGCTTCCTGGAGAGATCCTATGCAATTTTTTCTGATAGGTTTTACGACGAGGAAGATGTCGATCCGGAAGAGGGGTGGCCCCTCCCTGCAATGGATGCACTGGGCCAGCCTCATTACCCTGTTATTCTGGGATTCGACCACCAGGTCCAGCGTTTTCGCAAGGTAGAAGATATTGCCGACCGCCTGGCGGCGGGTGATTTCAAGGTTTTTGCAGAGTCAATCCTCGAACGCGTTGGGAGGACACTCACATGAGCAAAAGGGAACTGACTGAACAGCAAGATCGTTTGCTTCCCAGGTTTGGGGAGATTTGTCGGCAAGGACAGGCAGAAGCGGAGCCTGATGATGAAGAGATGTTTCTGAAGCGCTTTCTTCCCATTCGGGCGCATTTCCGGGTCCTTGATTCCGATGTCAGAATAATCATAGGCGACAAGGGCTCCGGGAAAACGCACCTATTCCGAACTCTCGAAATAGAGCGTGGCCGAGAGGCTCTTGTTTCCCTTGCGAGTGAAAAAGGTCTCCCCGTCCCACCTTTGGACCAAACAACATGGCTTGTGGGGTACTGCACCAGTGGAAAGGATTTTCCACCCGGCGGTGTCATTGGGAATTTTGCGCGTGGAAAAGACACATCAATATTACAGAATTTCTGGCTCACTCTTCTGGTCGAGGTGCTTCTCCGGGCAGAAAAGATATCAGCCTCGTCGCTGCCGCCTCGGCTACGGGAAGTAATTGCGTCCCATGCGTGGGATCTGGAAGCACTCAATGAACAGATTACAGCCGATTTAGGGGACCTATTTAGGGTGCTGGATTCCCTGGATAGTGAATTGAAGGCACACGATGAATATGTTTTCGTTTCTTATGATGAGCTTGATCTGGTTAGTCCCGGTGATTGGGGTGCGCTGAAGACAATCCTTCAAGGTTTGGTTCAATTCTGGGCAGCGTATGGCAGACGTTGGAGACACATTCGCCCTAAAATTTTTTTAAGGCGTGACCTGTATCAACGAGTTGCTCTATTTGGTCCTGATATCGCCAAAATAGCATCAAACAGGGCGGACCTGTTGTGGGGAATTCATGAATTCTATGGGGTGCTTTTCAAGCGCTTACTTAATGAAGATGACTTTTACGAATACCTTAGCCCTGCTAAAATTAAGTTCAGCGAAAATGATGCGTTGGGTAAAATCCCTCTGGCTTCGCGAGAAGAGGACTACAAGTTGGCTGTCAATCGCATGTTCGGGGACTATATGGGAACAGATCCCAGAAAGGGTCTCACTCTGAGATGGATTCCAAACCATTTGAAGGATGGACATGGGCAGATTTATCCTCGCCCATTGCTACGCCTGCTTGAGGATGCGGCAGAGATTGAGTTGCGAGACAGAAAGGCAAAGGGGACTGTAAAACTACTCCACCATACGGCACTCAGGGGCGCCCTTGATAAGGTTTCGGAATTCAGGGTTCAGGAGTTAGCTCAAGAAGAGTTCCCATGGATAGAGACAATTTGCAGGAACCTTGAAGGCAAAAACCTCCTCGTCCCAGGCGAACGATACGGATTTGTGAAGGCACTAAAAATCAATTGGTCTCAGTTCGAGGACCGCCCTCCAGACACGCAACCTGGTGCCATACTCGACTATCTTGTGGAACTGGGTATTTTCTCTAACCGTCGTGACGGCCGCGTTGACGTGGGCGATCTGTACCTTCGAGGTCTTCACCTAAAAAGAAAAGGCGGTGTTGCACGCCCAAAGAAGATAAGAGGATAAAAGTGACCAATAAGACGCGTTTAATTGAACATGCGTTTCCTCTGGCCTTGTGAAATATAATATGTGAAAGTCTATACGTCCCTGTGTCCGGGGCCGGAAAAACCGCGTCAGGCCACCTGAGCTTCGGAAACGGGGAAAGGACAAACCGTTGAAAGCGTCTCGGAAGAGCAAGGTGCCTTGTGGGGTTCAGA
>JAUVJO010000264.1 GCA_030592345.1 Deltaproteobacteria bacterium | reverse complement strand
TAGTACAGTAATATTAGTATTCAGTACCTTGTCTATCTGCTCAAATAGCCCCTGTACCTTTTTGCTTTTTCCGATGATATTTCCAAATTCGTACTTTCCCTTCAGTTCCCTCCGGATTCGCTTAACCTCTCCGATCAGGGCGTAATTCTCCAGGCTTTTCCTTACAGTAGTCTCAAACCTTATTTTGTCTATAGGTTTGACCAAATAATCATATGCCCCTTCTCTCATGGTTTCCACAGCGGTATCAACCCGATCCTGTGCTGTAATCATTATCACCGGGACATCATCATCTATTTTCTTTATCCTCTTTAAAACCTCGATCCCATCCATCCCTGCCATCATGATATCCAGGCATATGGCAGAAGGTCCCTTATCTATCATCTGCAGGCATTCTTCGCCACCTTCAAAATCCAGAACTTCATAACCCTCCTTCTCCAGCCAAAGACTTAGGAGACGACGGGTAGAGGCATCATCATCTACCACAAATATCAGGTCCTTATCCATGAACTTAGCTCCGCTTCGCTCCGCAATTGAAATGATGGAATAGTGGGATGTCGAAGATCCCGTCTTTAGCGGGATTGATTCTGAAAGGAAGTTTCTCACTTATCAGTTTTTCTGTCAAGTCAAGATGAATATCGGCAACAAACCATTGTCCCATTTTCCCGGAACCCGTTATGAGCGCTACGGTTGCGCTCTCCGATGAAACCTAACCAGCCAGCTACTTAAAATCCTCCTTTGACGGATCGAAGTGAATCCCGCCCAAGGCGGGACTTGCCCGGAGGCTTATTGCCATAACCTCAAGCGTACCCGGACTTTTTGAGAAGTTACCATCAGATTATTGATCATCCTCTTTCACCTCTCGGATGCGTTATACGGATTCTGAGATAATGTTTTTGGCCTAGTTTTGCGTTGCTTGCGGTTCATGTATGCTTATGATATATGGTAATCCAATTTTGGTTTTTTTCGGCATATACCTCGAAAGGCCACAAATGACACTTTTTCGCCGGCCATGAACATCAATAGCCGCGTTGCTCAGGCTTGCAATAGCCAGCTATAGACTTTCACATATGAAATTTCACAAGGCCAGAGGGAGGAGGCTGTATTGTAATACGCCGACGACCGATAACGCGGTGAAATTTAATATGTGAAAGTCTATATTCCGCGCCTTCGCGCCTTGCTTTTTATGCTCATGACTCACCGAGAAAAGCACCATTTATGACCTTCCGAGGTATAGTTCTTGCCGCAGATGCTCAATTGCCAAAATGAACAAGTGCCTAACGTGCCTAAAGTTAAGGAATTCTGCCTTTTTATATAGGATCCGCCATGCCATCAGCGCACCGGAAAGATAAGGAGGAAGTCATGAAAAACGCTACGATGATTGTCTTGGTTCTGATGATTGGTTTTGCCTTAATGCTAGCCATTGGGTGTGTCCCGACAAAAGTCTGGATAGGCAGCCCAACGATTCAAACCGCAGGCAATCAGTACTATGTAGCACAGTTAGAGCCACTAACCATGGGGCATAAATTTTTCGTTTCCTTTCGCCTTACGGTCACGAACAAAACCGATAAGAATTTGGAAATTGACTGGAACAAGACACGTTATGTTCACAATGGCAGAACCAGGGGCGTCTTTGTGTTTAAAGGCATTATACCTAAGGATATTAAAAATTTGACCATTCCATCCGATACCATTCCTGCCGAAAGTACTTATTCAAAAGTAATTTCGCCCTATGAATGTTTGGCACGTGCCCCCATTAGAGATAGCAGTAAGGGTATAAGTAAACCTGGTATAAGTGCCGGCATAATACCAACCGGTGAAAACGGCATCCTTTTGGTAGTCAGGCAGAAGGGGGAAGAAGTCGTTGAGAAACTGACCTCGAATATTCAAGAAAAAGAAGTTCAATGATGATTGCATGATATCAGAGGGCGTGTGAAAACCTTTATGACATTTAGAAAGGAGGATTTCCTTTGCCCTGTGGGGTGGACTATTACACTATTTTTTGAACAGAGTCATACGAATCCTATGATTACAGACATCGTTAAGTCGTTATTATTATTTGAAACCATTAAATCCCGCTCCAAGCGGGACTAAAGACGAGGGTTTCAAACCTGGCGAATGAAAAAAATGAAAGCCACACATTATGCACGATATTAATTACACGCATCACCACGAATTGGATGAGCATGATTTTTCGGGCTGCTGCAAGGATTGCCAGGCCAGCGTGGATATCATAAAGCCCCATATTATGGCGTTCGCTGAGCGGATCAGAAAATATACACGTGAGATGCTGGCGGCACTCAGCCCGGAAGATCTTTATCGGCTCTATCAAATCCTGGATGATCTGGCCCACATGAAGGCCGGTGTGCATCTGGCAGGATTGATTTTACAAGAGCCGGACATTCACAGGGAACTCCCGGTGATCCGTTCCTACTATTCTATGTTTTTCGACATCCACGAGGTACAACTGGCAGAAGAATTACTCAAATCGCATGCCCCGTGGGAAACCACAGAATTTTTTCCTCTCTATCCCCGTTATGAGGCCCTGGTGAGAAATCAGATCGAGGCCATGCATATCACGCCGGAGGGCAGACTGGTCTTTATCGGATGCGGCGCGGTGCCCATGAGCCTGATTCTCATGACCCGTCTATACGGTATACGCTCTATCGGCCTGGACAAGTCTTTCAAAACCGTCGAACTGGCAAAAAAGGTGATCCAATGTCTTGGGCTGGAAAAAGAGACCGAGATTGTCCGCGGGGATGACTCTCATCTTAAGGAACTGGATTGGAACATGGTGTTGGTTTCGGCCCTGGCAGAACCCAAGGCCCGGATCTTTCAAAGCCTTCGTGAAGTCTTAAAAGAACGGGGGCATGCTCCCGTTGTCTTTCGGACTTATACCGGGATGCGTGCTGTCCTGTATGAACCGGTTCAACCCAGTGACATTGAGGGATTTAGGATCGTAAAAGAAATCCTTCCCACAGGGCGGGTCAATAATACGACCGTTTTTGCGGAGTTGGATGAATGAAAGAAAACACATTGGATTTCATTAAGAATGAATTCCTGAATATCTACACCGCCATCCGTGATCTGTCAGACGATGATATTCTTGACGGTCCTGATGATAGCTTCCGCCCTCATTTTGAAAGACTGCACTGTCTGGCCGCAATGGATGTTGACGATCATGCGGCCGAAGAAATACTTCGTGATACGGAATTCCAGTCGGCTGCAAAACACATCTGCCATTTGAAAGCCATAAACGGGCTGAGAATGGAGATTGAATCTGCACAGTCGATTATCGCCGGTCCTGATTCGTGGACACTGGTAAAACAGTTTGCTTTTTATCCTAACTATCTCCAGTTGGCAGGCATGGAATACCGGGGTGCGAATCTCAAACCAGGGGACCGGGTTGTGTTTCTTGGGTGCGGCCCGTTCCCCTTGAGCCTAATCTGCCTTTGCAAAGAATATGGCGTTGAAGGCATTGGCATTGAACAGGTGCCGGAGTATTCCGGGCTTTCCAAAAAGCTCATTGAAACTCTTGAACTGACCGGGCACATTCGTATTATCTGCGGAAACCATTTTTCTTTGCCGTTACTAGAGGAGTGCCACCTGATCATGGTGGGAGCTGATGCGCGTCCCAAGGATGAGATCTTTACCCATCTTGCAAAGGCGCTTCCGGATGGAACAAGGCTCTCTTACAGGATCTATGAAAAGGGGTTGAGGCGTCTTCTGGATGACCAATCTGTTTTCGATCTCCCGCCTGAATTTGAGGAATACACCCGCATCCGGCCACAACCGCCGGTGAATAATACCTCGGTTTTTTTGGTCAAAAATACCAGACCGGTAACGTGAACTTCGCTCCGAAATTGGAATATTGGAATGGCTGAAGAATTATTTGATATTACAGCGTCAGTTCCAACACCTGTTCTTCTCGTAGAAGAAGAAATCTTAAGGAGAAATATCAGTCGCATCCATGATTATGCAAACCAGCACGCATTCGCAGTCAGACCCCATATCAAGACCCATAAATCACTTTCAATCGCCCGCATGCAAATTGATTCCGGAGCAGCCGGCATTGCGGTTGCAAAAGCCGGGGAAGCCGAAGTCATGGCAAAGCTTGGCAACGTTGATATCACCGTAGCCTATCCTGCTGTGGGAATTGCCCGTGCCGAGCGCCTTGTAAAGCTTTCAAAAAAGCAAAATGTGAGGGTTGCGGCTGATTCCGAATATGTCATGGATGAGCTTGCAAGCGCAGCCGTCAAACATGGTGCCACGATCGGAATTCTTGTTATGTTCGACGCCGGGCTTCACCGTTGCGGGGTTTCTGACCCTGGACAAATCGTAAAGCTTGCTCAATACGCAAATGCACGCCCCGGACTCCGCTATGACGGTATTCAAATGTACTTAGGGCATTTGTACGGAGATGCCGCAAGAGACCCGCAGAATTTTAAACGAATAAATCAGTTGTGGAATCCGGTATATGAAGCCCTGTGCACTGCCGGACTTCAGCCCGAAACGGTCTCTTCCGGTTCCACGCCATCCCTTGAGAACACGCACCTCGTCAATCATGTCAATGAAATCCGGGTAGGAACCGCTGTACTTAACGATTATTTCGTCCTGAAGTTTGGCCATTGCGCCCTCAGAGACTGCGCTGCCCGTGTTATTGCAACCGTTGTTTCAGACGTTGTTCCCGGCCAAGTAATCATTGATGCAGGTTCAAAGGCCCTTTCTGCAAAACAGTTACTGCGCCACGAAAATCTTGAAATGGGATATATTCCCGAGTACCCCGAAGCCCGGATTTTTCGCCTCCATGAAGAGCACGGTTGGGTCGATGTCGGCCGTTGCAATTGTCCGCCAAAAGTTGGCCAGCGGCTCAGTATTGTCCCGGTAAATGTGAGTCTTTGCGTTAACCTCTACGATCATTTCTATCTGCTCACCCGCGACGGCATCCTGCAAAAAGAACACGTT
>JAUVJO010000266.1 GCA_030592345.1 Deltaproteobacteria bacterium | reverse complement strand
TCCACCGTGATGCCAAAGCCGATCTCTTTGAGCCGCTTGATCATAAATCTGCGGCGCTCATCATAAATGGCACGCATCTTGGCCACGTCTTCTGCAGCCTCCTCCAGGGCAGCAATTCCAGCCCATTGGACCATGGCATTGGCAGAGATAAAAAAATTCTGGTGGACTTTCTGGATGGCCCGCATAAAGGGCTTTGGTGCTATCAGATACCCCAGTCGCCATCCGGTCATTGCGAAAACCTTGGAAAAGCCGTTTAGTACAAATGCATGGTCAGTGTACTCCAGGATGCAATGTTCCTCCCCTTCGTATACGAGGCCGTGATATATTTCATCAGAGATAATATAGGGGGAGAGCCTTGAGATGGTCTCCATCCGCTCGTGGGAAAGGATGTTTCCTGTAGGATTGGACGGTGAGTTGATAAAGATTGCCCTGGTCCTTGTATCAATCTTTTCTTTTATCGCTTCTGGCCGGAACTGGAAACCATCATCTTCATAAACCGGAACAGTGACCGGCTCACCACCAACGAAACGGACAAAGTTGGGATAGCAGGCATAATGAGGGTCTGAAATGATGACCCGGTCCCCTGGCTCAAGAAGGGCTGCAAAAAGCATGAACATCGCAGGCGAGGTCCCTGAAGTAACCACCACCTGATCCGGATCGATCATAACACCATAGTGCTGGCGATAATGGTGACATATGACCTCACGAAGCTCAACAAGGCCCAGGCTGTGCGTATAATGCGTGTGCCCGGCTTCCAGCGCGCGAATCGCGGCCTGCTTTATGCATGCAGGGGTATCGAAATCCGGTTCTCCCACCTCCAGATGGACCACGTTGATGCCAGAGCGCTCCATGCTATGCGCCTTTTCCAGCACGTCCATGACAATGAATGGTGTGATTTCCTGAGTACGCTTGGATATCACAAGGCAGTTCCTTTGTAGCCGAGCCAGAGGGTCAGTCCCCCGGTCGTTTCAGTTAAGTATAATCTTGTTTGAGGTTGGAGGAGTGCTTCGCTTGAGGTTAGAGGCAACGAAAGCGATTGAGGCGTTTTTGCCTCCGACCTCAAGGCCCCAAGGGCCGATCCTCTAACCTTTAACGTCTTTTTCTATATGACTTTATTCAACGGATACTCGATAATCCCCTCGGCACCGTTTTTGAGTAGTTCAGGGATAAGCTCCCTTACCACAGATGAGGCAATCACTGTTTCTACCGCAAACCAGTTCGACTGATGGAGTGTAGACACGGTCGGGGCATTTAAACTGGGAAGAAGCGCTACTATCTGGTCTAACCTTGCCTTGGGCACGTTCGTCTTCAGCCCCACCATTTTTTCGGCCTGGAGTGCGCCCTTTACAAGGAGGGCGATCTGCTCGATCTTTTTTCGCTTCTCAGGGTTGGCCCATGCCGTATGATTGGCAATCAGTTGCGTGTTGGTCTGAAGCAGTTCGCGGATGATCTTAAGCCCATGGGCCTTGATGGTACTGCCTGTTTCAGTCACCTCAACGATGGCATCGGCCAAACCGGAGACCACCTTTGCCTCTGTGGCCCCCCACGAGAATTCCACCTTGACATCAATGCCTCGATCCTGAAAATACTTTCTTGTAAAATTTACCAGTTCGGTGGCAATCTTTTTCCCGGCCAGATCCTCCAGGTTTTTGACGTTAGAATCATAGGGCACGGCCAACACCCAACGGGCTGGTCTCTGGCTGACCTTTGAATAGACCAGGTCTTCTACAAAATACACATCTGATTCATTTTCAGATATCCAGTCCTTGCCTGTGAGACCCGCATCCAGGGTGCCGCTCTCCACATACCGAGACATCTCTTGGGCACGGCAGATGGCGCATTCAATGTCCTCATCGTTGATCTCGGGAAAATAGCTTCGGCCGTGAGTATCGATCTTCCACCCGGCACGTCTAAACAGTGCAAAGGTGGCATCTTGAAGGCTCCCTTTGGGAATCCCCAGTTTTAGTTTTTCTTTCACCCTATTTGTATACCTCCGCAGGATCAAAAATTTTTTCGCCAACGACCCGAATTGAACCGTCTTCCACTAACTTGAAAAAACAGCTCCGATACCCGGTATGACAGGCGGCCCCGCCTACTTGATCTACTTTTAACAGGACCGTGTCATCATCGCAGTCTATGCGGATCTCTTTTACCAACTGGACGTTGCCAGAGGTTTGTCCCTTAACCCAGATCTCCTGACGGGTCCTGCTCCAATAGGTGGCTGTCCCGGTCCTAAGCGTTTCCTGCCACGCCTTTTCATTCATAAAGGCAAGCATGAGGACCTCGCCTGTCTCAAAATCCTGAACGATCGTTGGAATCAAACCGCCGCATTTTTCAAAGTTAAGTGTGATCATAGGTAAAGCTTATTAGTCGGAATCGTTCGACTGTGTCAAGGATATAGTTCACAGCGGAATGTTACTGAGTTCCCGCAGAACAGGTTCCAGCCTCATTTGATGTTCCGGGGGTGCCAGGAGGGCCGGTATCGGCCTGTTATGAGAAAGGCCGACACGATTCCCCACGATTGAGTACGTTTCATGGCACGTTTGAGTTATCTCAGGCTCCAAAAAGAGCAGTACGTCGCTCATATTGCCAAACAGCCCGCCTGCATCGATGTGTTCTACAAACTGCAAAAAGACCGTGTTTACTGTCACGAAAAAGGGCTCTACCACAGCGCAGGCTGCTGTTTCACACTTTTCAGCAGAGAAGAAACACCTGCACCCCAAGGGTCTCTCCTCATAGATAAGGCACTCGTTATTGCAGAGAAATGGACAGGCGATACTGGAATAATCGTTTTTTTCTTCTGGCGGATCTTCCCCGTTGAGGCAAAGGGCAGCCAGCTCATTGGTAGTGAGGGCAGGCTGATAGCGCTTGCTTTTCACTGTGTGATGCACAGCCTTTAGAAGGCCGGTCTTTCCGCTCGCGATCAAGTGTTGAAAAATCGAGTAGCCCTCGAGCGTAGTCATGGTTACGTTTTGAGTGCAACACGTAGCGCAACCTCGTTTGCACGCCATGGTGAGGCCCTTTATGAAGTTGTCATAAACGGCGTATATTTCATGTAATGCATCCAATCTTCTCGCAATTTTCATCAACACCTCTGACCCTACAGATATCCCATTCTTACTGCTCAGGTCAAGTCAAGAGAATAGGGGATGACGCATTATTACCGTTCTCGGGTTCAGGGGTCACCGAAATCTGAACCGTCCTGCCGAGGCTCTCCGAGAATGGCTATTTTGCCCAATCTCTGCGTTCTGATACTGTTTCGTATTACGAATCTCGTGCTTCGCATTTCAGATTGTATTTCATTCAAGGCGAGATCATCCGCACCAGTTCAAGAAACTCAAGAGGGACGTGGGATTCCTCCTGGCACGGTCTTTGCTGTAGACTTTCACATATTAAATTTCACAAGGCCAGAGGGAGGAGGCTGTATTGTAATACGCCGACGACCGATAACGCTGTGAAATTTAATATGTGAAAGTCTATAGTCATACTTGGCTAATGCTACAGTTAAAAGCAAAACTTGCCCGTTATGAAATAACGTACGCAAGAAGACACGCATAGGCGGTGTATGATGAAATTGGCAGCAAGGCTTATTGTTCTGCTTATGGCTTTGCTTGCGGCTCCAAACTGGAGCCAAGCAGGGAGAGAACATCCCGAGAGATGGTACCAGCAAATTTGGTGCAAAGAACATGGCGGTCAGGAAGAGAAAGGGCTGCCAGGCGGGACCCGTTGCGATTGTTTGACCGATAGCCATGTTATTGAATTCGACTTCGGAGACAAATGGTATGAAGCTGTAGGGCAAAGCCTTTATTACTCTCTAAAGACCGAAAAAAGAGCAGGCATTGTACTCATCCTAGAGACGGAAAAGGATAAAAAATTTTGGGAAAGGCTAAACTCCACTATCGAGCGTTTCAATTTACCCATTGATGTTTGGTCGATAAGAGGTATATTATCTGGTCCAATAGGACGGGATATGGCTAATAGATGAACTCAGGGTTGCAAACGAGGAGATTGACCCCCTGGTATCTGTGTCTTTGAGATTCGGGATGCTTGTTTTATGAAGCAAAAGGAAAAAGACAACTTCACAGGGCGATCAAAAAACTGTCGCAAAGAGATAGGTGCCTATATATGGAGAGATTTCGAACTGGATGACGAAATCTATGAAAGTGTCAACACCCTTGTCTGTCGAGGACGCCGCAATCAGGATAACCGACCGGTTATCCTCAAAATTCTGAACAAGGATTATCCCTCGCCAGTTGAGCTTGCCCGGCACAGGCATGAATATGAAATCACCCGCGCCCTGGATCTGGAATGCGTTGTCAAAGCGTATAGCTTAGAAGATCATAAGAATACTCTGGCCATTATACTGGAGGATTTCGGAGGAGAAGCCTTAGACATACTGACGCCTGACAGAACCTTTTACCCGGAACAATTTCTCACCATTGCCATCAAAACCGCAGACGCCCTGGGGAAGATACACGCTGAAAATATCATCCACAAGGACATCAACCCGTCCAATATCCTTGTCAACCGGGAAACCGGGCAGTTGAAACTCATCGACTTTGGCATTTCCACTCTCCTGCCCCACGAAACTCCTGTAATAAAAAACCCGAATGTCCTGGAAGGCACTTTAGACTATATTTCGCCGGAACAGACCGGCAGAATGAATCGCCCATTAGATTACCGCACAGACTTCTACTCCCTGGGTGTCACCCTCTATGAACTGCTTTGCCAAAAGTTGCCTTTTGAATCGAATGATCCGCTCGAGATGGTCCATGCCCACATTGCCGGGGAGCCGGTAACACCTCATAAACACGATCAAAGGACCCACAAGGCCGTATCAGACATTGTGATGAAATTGTTGGCAAAGAATGCCGAGGATAGATACCGGAGCGCCTGGGGGATCAAGGCGGATTTGGAAAAATGTCTGAGCCAGTTGAATGCTTCCGG
>JAUVJO010000071.1 GCA_030592345.1 Deltaproteobacteria bacterium | reverse complement strand
TTATCGGTCGTCGGCGTATTACAATACAGCCTCCTCTCTCTGGCCTTGTGAAATTTCATATGTGAAAGTCTATATTCCGCGCCTTCGCGCCTTGCTCTTGATGCTCATGACTCACCGAGAAAAGCGCCATTTATGACCATCCGAGGTATAGCAGGGCTATGACTGAAAAAGATTTCTTCAAGGTCACCACGCTCAAGAGCGTGCTCGAGTTGATTCGCACCTTTTCCTGTGTTGGTCAAGAGGTGCTTCCTCTGGGTCAATCAGTTGGCCGAATCCTGGCTCAAGATATCTCCTCTGACATCGACCTCCCGGAATTTAATCGTGCGACCATGGACGGCTATGCAGTCCGGGCACGATCCACGTTCGGGGCATCAGAAAACCTGCCCGCCCTTTTTACGATCGCAGGCTCTGTTGAGATGGGAGAGGTGCCCACGGTCTCAGTGAAGGCAGGGGAAGCCGTTCGTATTGCCACGGGGGGTATGCTCCCTGACGGGGCAGACAGTGTGGTCATGGTGGAACATGCCCAGGCCCTTGATGAGCATACCCTTGAAGTCTTTAAAAGCGCTGCTCCCTTGCAGCATGTCATGGAGGTCGGAGAAGATTTGCGCAAGGGAGAAAAGGTCCTTTCAAGTGGCAGCATCATACGCCCCCAAGAAATAGGTGTCCTGGCAGCCCTTGGCCAAACTCACGTGCCGGTCTACAGGCAACCGGTGGTAGCCATCATATCTTCTGGCGATGAGATTGTGCCGATTGACCAAGCGCCGGGTTTGTCTCAGTTGCGCGATGTGAATGCCCATACGCTTGGAGGTCTTATCAGGTTGTCCGGCGGGATTCCTTTGTATCTGGGGATTGCCAGGGACAACCTTGACGAACTGTACAACCTTTGCCGCAGGGCCTTGGCCGAGGCTGATATGGTCTTGATTTCAGGCGGTAGCTCGGTGGGCTCGCGCGACTTTACGTTAGAAGTCCTTCAGGGGCTTCCTGATGCAGAAATTCTAGTCCACGGTGTTTCAATACGGCCGGGAAAACCGACGATCCTGGCTAGAAGCAATAAAAAAGCGGTCTGGGGACTTCCGGGGCAGGTAACCTCTGCAATGGTTGTTTTCCATGTAATGGTCCGCCCCGCGCTTGAGAAGATAGGCGGACGTTTGGAAAAGGAGCTGGGCAAGGTCCGGGAGATCCCTGCCGTGTTGAGCCGTAATCTGGCTTCGGTTCAGGGGCGGGAGGATTATATCCGCGTGAGGCTCGTGGGCCAGGGGGAACAGCTCCTTGCTGAGCCGATTCTCGGAAAATCCGGCCTTATTCACACCATGGTTAAGGCCGACGGACTCATCAGGATCGATAGGGACTCAGAAGGGCTGGACAAGGGGACACCTGTGAACGTTATCCTGTTGTAACCGTTCACGGGTTTAATGGTTCAGGGTTCAGGGAAATCTGAAGCGTCCGTCCTATAAGGAAATATCTAAAGCCAAAAGTCTTTTGCCTAACGCCTTTACCCTCACTTCCTGCTGCGCTTTAGCCGTTCCACGAATCCCGATACGAGCCGCCCAACCGCAACCGTTCCACGTGCCTTGCGCCTTAGGCCATTAAACGATATGTGCCCCCACGTAACGATCCCTCAAGACTTTGCCCGGACCTTCCCTGTCCATCTTAACGGCAAGGGGTAGATAATCCTGGATATCCCGGGCTGTTATTCCATCCTCGCCTTTTTCCCCTGCTGCCAAATCTGCCGCGAATCCGTGCATGAATACACCCTTTCGAACAGCATCTTGAACAGATAATCCCAGGCCGAACATGGCGGCAATGGTCCCGGTCAGGACATCGCCAGATCCTGCGGTTGCCATACCAGGATTGCCGCTCATGTTGATAAAAACGCTCTCATCAGGATACCCTATCAGCGAATGAGCCCCTTTTAAGACGATAATGGCATTCAATTCCCTGGCAGCCTCTTGCAGGACATCTATTTTGTTTGTATCTATTTCAGGTACCGTCCTTTTAGTGATTCTAGACATCTCGCCCAAATGAGGCGTAAGGATAGTCTCTGCCTTCCTTTGTTTTATGATCTGCAAATCTTCACACAGGGCCGTAATGCCGTCACCGTCAATAACGAGCGGTTTGTTTATCTCCTTTACCAATTCCCTTGCCAGTTGTTGGGTTTCTTCCTCCAGGGACAAACCAGGCCCCAGGACAACCATATCCATTTTATCCGCCAGTTCCAGCAATGCCCCCTTATTTACAAGGGATATGCTTCCTGATCCTGTTTCTTTCTGAGGAATAAAAACTATCTCGCTTCCCTTGTTGGCGATAAAGGGTGTCATGGATTCGGGTGAAGCAAGGCGCGAATAACCGCCTCCGGCCTTGAGAAAAGACAGGGCCGCAAAATAGGGCGCGCCAAAGTAGCTGGACGCACCTGCAATAAACAGGGCTTCGCCAAAATCTCCTTTATGACCGTCTTGATCCCTGGGGGGAAGCTTTACCGGATGGTTGATCTCAACTTTTACTGAATGCTCGTACATGAGAGGAGGAAAAGATATGTGCGTGACGTACAATTTCCCGCACAGCCCATATCCCGGGAAAAGCATATTCCCTATCTTGGGAAGCCCGAAGGCGACGGTGTAATCCGCTCTTATGGCTGTGCCCATAATTTTTCCTGTATCGCCATGGACGCCAGAAGGGATGTCAACGCTGAACACGGTTTTCCCGCTTCCATTGACGAGTTCAATGACATCACCATACAGTCCTCCAATATCGCGTGTGAGGCCAGTGCCAAAAATAGCGTCCACAATCGCATGGCAATGGAAAATATCCATTTTGATCGATTCGATCGATTCAACTGACTGGACTTCTATGGGCAACTTGTACACGATGTCGAGATTCATTTTCGCTGCGTCCTTGAATTTGCCCTGGTCGCCCAGGATGAAGACCTTTACCGTTCCGCCATTTGAGTGGATCTTTCTCGCAATAACAAATCCATCACCTCCATTATTGCCAATGCCGCAGAAGACGACGAATTTCTTGTCTTTGATACCGAATTCATTTAACATTGTGAAGTAAACGGCATTCCCCGCATTTTCCATTAAGAGTGGGTCTACTATGCCGAATTCTTCCATGGCGCGTCTGTCCAGTGCTCTCATCTCAGAGACCCTGCTAATTTTCATTTGTCACCTCCAGTAAAATTCAAATATAGGCAGAATAGCGAGACAATGCCGGACTGTCAACAGTAAGGGGCCATCTTCCTGGCTATAGACTTACACATATTTAATTTCACAGCGTTATCGGTCGTCGGCGTATTACAATACAGCCTCCTCCCTCTGGCCTTGTGAAATATAATATGTGAAAGTCTATAAATCCGGATCATATGTTTGAGGAGTTACGAGAAATGGTTTGAACATATTGTCCCGAATAGGTAAAGTGCAGCAAGTGCGGAGGCCGATACAAAATGATTAATCAAGAAACAGTATCAGCGTTAAGGACGTGGTTCTCAGACTATGTGCAGACGTTCCAAACCGGAGACCCTGAACATGACCAAAACATAGATCTGAAAGATGAGCATACCAGGCGGGTTTGCACGGAGATATTGGATATCGGTAAGAGCTTGCGTCTTAATCCTGAGGACCTTTGCCTGGCAGAGATAACTGCCGTTTTTCATGATGTGGGCCGATTTGAACAGTATGCCCGTTATGGCACGTTTTCTGATCACAAGTCTGAAGACCACGCCAAGCTCAGTGTCAAGATCCTTTGCAAATACGATGTGTTAAAAGGGCTTAATCAATCAAAACGCGAACTGATCTTAAGAGTCATTTCCTATCACAACCGTATTGAGATCCCGGAGGGAGAGACAGAGGAGTGTTTGTTTTTTACCAAATTGCTCCGCGATGCCGACAAGGTGGATATCTGGCGGGTAGTTACTGATTATTACCGGCAGGAAGACCGGCCAAGGAACGGAACCATCGAGCTTGGGTTGCCTGATACGCCGGAGATCTCGGATGAAGTATGCGCGGACTTGATGGCAGGAAGGATTGTCAGGATGCATTCCATGAAGACGCTCAATGATTTCAAGCTCCTTCAAATGGCGTGGATCTATGATGTGAATTTTCCGCGGACATTTGAAATCATTCACGAAAGAGGCTACATGGAGCTGATCCGCGATGCGCTTCCTCAATCGGAAAAAATATCAGAAATGTATTCAAGGGTTCGATCTTATCTGGAAGAACGGAGAAGGAGCCTCAACATCTGATATCACGTCTCGGAATTGTAACTTCTCAAAAAGTTCATAAGGTACGAAGCTTTTTGTCCCTTTCACGGCGACATATTATCTATATAGTCCTTGTGTCGGGAGCCGCGGTAATCTGCGGGGCGCTGGGAGGTTTTTTTGTCGCCCTCACGCGGGACCTGCCCCAGATCCGAAGCTTGGGGAGTTTCGCACCTGCAGCTATCACCCGCATCTATTCGGCAGACAAGGTGCTTCTGGCCGAACTGTTCGTCCAAAAGCGTAAGCCCGTGCCACTGCGCCTCATACCCGATTATCTCAAGCAGGCGATCATCGCTACAGAAGACAACCGCTTTTACGAGCATCCAGGGGTTGATCCAAAGGGAATTCTCCGTGCCATAATAAGAAACATCCAGGCCCGAGATTATGTGGAAGGGGCCAGCACCATTACCCAGCAGCTTGCAAAAACCCTCTTTCTCACACCCCGGAAGACCATTATGCGCAAGCTCAAGGAAGCGTTTTTGGCCTTTCAAATCGAGCGCCGCTACACAAAAAACGAGATCTTAGAACTCTACTTGAATGTGGTCTATTTTGGAAGCGGGGCCTACGGCGTGGAAGCTGCGGCCGAAATCTTCTTCGGAAAATCCTCTCATGAGCTTACACTCGCTGAATGCGCATTGATCGCAGGGATGCCCAAATCGCCTTCTCGTTACTCACCCCTGATCAATAAATCACTTGCTCTCAAACGGCAGGCCGTGGTCTTGGAGCAAATGTCCGGAAACGGCATTATCACACGAAAACAGCTAAAGGCGGCCAAGGCATTGCCTGTTGACCTGGCTGACCAAAAAGAATCGTCGATTAAGGCCCCGTATTTTGTGGCCTATGTGGTAAGCATACTGGATAAAGCCTTGGGAGAGGCAACATTGTATCGTAGAGGGCTTACCGTGTATACGACACTCAATTACGCCATGCAAAAGACCGCTGAAAAGGCCGTAATGGACGGGCTGGAGCGACTTGATCGGCGTATGGAAAGTCAGGGGTTGCTCCAGGAAGGCCCCCCTCAGGCTGCCTTGGTCTCACTGGATGCAAGCAGGGGAACAATTCTCGCCATGGCAGGGGGGCGCAGTTATGAGCAAAGCCGGTTCAACCGTGCTACCATGGCCCGAAGACAGCCGGGCTCTGCATTCAAACCGATGGTTTACGCCCTTGCCGTTGACCAGGGTTTTGCCCAAAACCATGTCCTCTGGGATGCCCCTGTTGTATTCAAGGGAGCAGAAGATGGCCAGGATTGGATACCGAATAACTATTCAGGGGAGTTCAAGGCCGAGATGACCCTTCGCCAAGCCCTGGCTCTATCACAGAACATACCGGCAATAAAACTTCTTAACAAGCTTGGTCCTACCCGTGCCGTGCACTTTGCACACAGAATGGGGATAGAATCTTCCCTGGATCCAAACCTCACCATGGTTCTCGGAACATCCGAAGTCACGCTCCTGGAGCTGACAGCAGCCTATAGCGTGTTTCCAGGTGGCGGTCTGTGGACCAAACCATTTGGAATCCTGGATGTCCTTGACCGGCAGGGGAAATCCGTGTGGAGGGCAAAACTTCAAAAGAGGACCGTCATTAGTTCTGAGGCCGCAGCGATCATGACGGACATGTTAAAGGCAGTCGTGATGGAAGGCACTGGCCAGGAAGCCATGCGTATCGGTCGGCCGCTAGCCGGAAAGACCGGCACCACGGATGGCTACAAGGACGCATCCTTTATCGGGTTTTCTCCGACGATTATCGCAGGCGTGTGGGTTGGCCTGGACAATCATGGAACCCTGGGCGACAAGGAAACAGGGGCCAGGACAGCTCTTCCCATATGGATCCATTTTATGGACCAGGTTCTGCGTGGCCGCCTTTGTCAGGACTTTGACCAGCCAGAAGGCGTAGTGCAGGTGCGCATAGATGCCAGTTCAGGGCTCCTTGCTTCCAAGGATTGTCCGAATGCTGTAACGGCTGTGTTCAAAAAGGGAACTGAACCCAAACGACGTGACAGGCAAGGGCCAGAAAGGCAATTTGGAGGACTGTAAATCAGTTTACATGCCCGGCGAAACGCCTTGTTCCGGAGGATTGTGGCAGGGCGTATCCAAAACTTGGGGGATGCATACTCTTGAAATCACTTGCGCACCATTTGTGGAGTATTGGAGTATATCAAGTGCCTAAAGTGAACTAAAGTGCCTAAAGTTGAAAGACAAAACGAATAATAAAACAGTTTCTTCACGTCCTTAACTTTAGCTCACTTTAGACACTTTAGGCACTTTAGCTCACTTTCTTTCTTCCAGAAGGATGCGGAACAGTTGTTGTCTCCCCCCAACTGTTAGATACGCCCATTGTGGCAGGGCCCGGGCCGTAGAAGGTAGTCCGGCTTTATGTGACTCATGGATCGAAAGATGTTGCCTTTTATCTTGTTGTTGGTCCGGTACAACCGGTTAAGCATATTTTTGATCTCCACGCGTTTTGATGTCCTCGCCGTCGGACATGGATTGGAGAAGTCTGGAAACTCGTGAGTCTCAGCGAATCGCCTGATCGCCGGGCCATCAACGTGGGCCAGCGGCCTGATAACGATCAGCTTCCCCTCAAAAAACGGTTGACACGGGACCATGGTACTGATCTCACCACTATAACACATGTTCAAGAACAGCGTTTCAATGATGTCGTCCATGTTGTGACCGAGAGCCAGCTTGTTGCACCCGAGTTTGTGCGCAAGCTCAAAAAGGCGTTTTCTTCGAAGACGGGCACACAGAAAGCAGGGGTTTTCCCGATTTTCTTCGCTGTGCCCACGCAGCCCATAGTCAGTGTATTCAAGAAGCAAATCATAGCCGAATTTCTGACAGTAATCTTGAATAGCGCGTGCCGGGCTCCCTTCAAAACCCAGATCCAGATGAATGGCGTGCAGTGAATAGTGTATAGGAACACGGGACAAGCGCTCAGAAAGGACCCTCATAAGCGCTAAGCTATCTTTCCCGCCAGATAACCCGACAGCAATCCGGTCCCCGTCTGTTATCATATCGTAGTGGTGTATGGCCTGGCCAACAGCCCTCACGACGGTCTTGCGCCTAAAACAAGACATCAGGCCTTCTCACGCCTTCTCTTTGGGTTCCATTTTTTTCTGTTCAATCCGCACACCTCCAACTGCAATTTCACGCAGTGCGATGACGATCTCTTCGTTCTTGGGCGAGTGCACCAGATATTCAGCACCTTCGCGCATTTGCCGAACCCGTTTAGCAGCAGCATGAACCAACATGAACCGGTTCAGTTGCCGCCTAAGGCAGTCTTCTACAGTAACACGAGCCATGCAAAAACCTCCAGAATAATGAAATATCAACTCATCGTTCGCTTAATAAATTCGTACCTAGATTAATTCTTATTTCGCCCTAAATCTTTATCCCAATTTGGTTTCAGGTTTCAGTGTTCAGGTGTCAGGACAGACAGAGGTGCCAGGTGTCAGTTCTTGCAGTTCCCGACACCCGACACCCGACACCTGAGGAATATATAGATTCTCAAAATTAACAAAAGTCTATCCCTCCCTCAATTTTGAATGGAGGAATTAGTCCTCTCAATCCCAAAGCCCTCAATCTTACAATGCCCGGATATCAATCAGCTCATAGCGGCGTGTACCGCCAGGGACCTGAATCACGATTTCATCTTCCACCTTCTTTCCGATCATGCCCCTGCCAAGCGGAGACGAAACCGAGATGCGCCCCTGATTGATGTCCGACTCGTCCGGCCCGACGAGCTGGTACTGAACCTTTTCCTCGGTGTCCAGGTTTTCCAGCACAACCGTGCAACCAAACACAGCAGAATCTGTCTTTACGGTCTTCGGGTCGATCACATCGGCGCAGACGATCTTGTGTTCGAGATCCTTGATTTTTCCCTCTAAAAAGGCCTGTCGCTCTTTGGCAGCCTCAAATTCTGCATTCTCTGAAATATCGCCATGGGCGCGGGCCTCTTCAATGGCTCTTATCACGTCTGGCCTTTCCACGATCTTAAGATGTCTCACTTGCTCTTTCATGGCCTCATGGCCGGCTGTAGTAATTGGTATCCGCTCCAATGCTTTACTCCTTTTTCACCATCAGTCACTCAAATAGTCTCGTGCCAGAATCTCTGCTATCTGGACCGCATTGGTGGCTGCCCCTTTGCGGATGTTGTCAGATACGACCCACAGGTTGATCCCGCTCGCAACAGATTCGTCTCGCCTTATACGACCCACAAAGGTGTCATCCTTTCCGGCAGCATCAATGGCCATAGGATAAAGATTTTCTGACGGATCATCCACGACCTTCACCCCGGGGGCGTTCTCCAACAAGACACGAACCTCCTCCGGGGTAATAGGCCGGCGCGTTTCAACATTAACAGACTCTGAGTGGCTGAAAAAGACAGGAACCCGGACAGTGGTGGCTGTAATGCCAATGGAGTCGTCTTCCAGGATCTTGCGCGTCTCATGGACCATTTTCATTTCTTCTTTCGTATACCCATTTTCAAGAAAGACATCAATGTGGGGCAAGCAGTTAAAGGCAATTCTATGTGGATAGACTTTTTTTTCCGGCTCTACGGAGTTCATGATCGCCTTGGTCTGGTCATAGAGCTCATCAATCGCTTTTTTGCCGGTTCCGGAGACGGCCTGATACGTAGATACGACAACCCGCTTTATCCCGACCTCTCTGTGAATGGGTGCCAGCGCCACCACCATCTGAATGGTAGAACAGTTTGGATTGGCAATGATACCCTTATTGGTATACTTGGCAATGGCATGCGGATTCACCTCCGGAACCACCAGTGGCACGTCAGGGTCCATACGCCACGCAGAAGAGTTGTCCACGACAACACAACCTTCTCTGGCAGCAACAGGCGCAAACTTCTGGCTGGTTCCCCCGCCTGCCGAAAAGATACCAATCTCTACCCCCTTAAACGACGCCTCTGTCAACTCTTCCACCGGCACTTCTTCACCCATAAACCTCAATTTCCTGCCTTTAGTCCTGGCGGTTGCCAAAAGCTTCAGATTCTTGACAGGAAAAGCCCTCTCTTCAAGGCAGGCTATCATCTGGTTTCCGACAGCACCGGTTGCCCCGGCCACGGCTACATTGAACAATCTGGCCATGTTTCAGTCTGCGCCCCTTTCATAGTGCCTAAAATTGATATACTCCGAACGGCCATTAACTGCGCTTTTTTGAAGTGCCTAAAGTGAGCTAAAGTGCCTAAAATTATAGGACCAAGGACCGGTTTTTATTATAATAATATCTTCAAGTCCTCAATCCCGCCAGAGGCGGGACTCACTTTAGACACTTTAGCTCACTTTAGGCACTCTCTCGCGGCAAAAGCTCCAATTGTGGCCGTGCTGAGTATAATGCAAAATCCCTAATCATGATGTCTCTATAAACTTAACGATTAAGTCCCCTACTTCAGACGTAGAATATCCCATCTTGCCTGCACCAGTGCCTTTGAGGTCTTCTCGCAAGACCTTCATGACAGCCTTTTCTATTATTTGGGCTCCTTCAGGCTCTCCAAGGGTTTCCAGCATAAGCTTGGCTGCCAAGATCGCTCCAATCGGGTTAATGACATTTTGACCTGTATACTTGGGCGCAGACCCCCCGATCGGCTCAAACATGGAAACCCCTTCAGGATTAATGTTACCCCCTGCGGCTACCCCAATACCACCCTGGATCATCGCGCCTAAATCGGTAATAATATCACCAAACATATTTTCGGTTACGATCACATCAAACCATTCAGGGTTTTTTACCATCCACATACACAAAGCATCCACATGCACATAGTCGGTTTTAATATCCGGGAAATCCTCTGCCACTTCGTTGAATGTGCGCTCCCACAGGTCAAACGTATAGGTCAATACATTCGTCTTTCCGCACAGGGTCAGTTTCTTGGCCCTGTTACGATGCCTGCACGCCTCAAAGGCGTACCGGATGCAGCGCTCAACCCCCATGCGAGTGCTGATAGATTCCTGGACAGCCACCTCGTGGGGCGTGCCCCGTCTCATAATGCCGCCAGCGCCCGCATAGAGACCTTCCGTGTTTTCACGCACGACGACAAAGTCAATTTCTTCAGGCCCCTTATCCTTGATGGGCGTCTCCACACCAGGATAGAGCTTGACCGGCCGAAGATTAATGTAAAGATCCAGCTCAAACCGAAGCCTTAAGAGGACCCCTTTTTCCAGTATCCCGGGTGGCACCTCCGGATCACCAATCGCACCAAGATATATGGCATGACAGCCCCTCATCGAGTCTAGCACACCATCAGAAAGGGTCTCTCCTGTGTTTTTGTAATGTTCAGCGCCCAGGTTGAAATAGTGCAAGGCAAGCTTAAAATTACACTTGTCGGAAACGGCCTCAAGCACCTTTAACCCTTCGGCAACCACCTCTGGGCCGGTGCCATCACCCGGGATCACTGCGATGTCATATTCTCTTTGCATCGTGTCTCCTTAACCGATATCCGCACCTGGGTTGAGCGGTTCAACGTTCAAGGTTCCGGGTTGAAACGCCCTAATCCCGCTTTAAAGCGGGATCAACAAAAGGAAAACACATTGATAGGTGCAAATGTTATGTTTCACCCAATGGGTGAAAGAGGCTAATCTGAATCATGCCTTAAGCGCCGTGAATAAAGTTAAGGATATCAGCAGACTATAACCTTTGAACCTTGAACCGCTCACTTTAGGCCGCAACAACGCCGCCTTTCTAT
>JAUVJO010000273.1 GCA_030592345.1 Deltaproteobacteria bacterium | reverse complement strand
GGGAAGAAATAGTATGCCCCAACAGTTACACCTTTGGCCTGGCGGTTAGCTCAGGCGTTGAGCGGACGCGCTCCGCGACCGCTCAACGGGGCGAACTGCTTCGCCCCCGTTAGGCTTATCGAATCAGCATATATCTGAGTGCAAAGGAGGATTCTATTCTGCCTATTATAGCCTTACCCGCCCATTTTGATGGTGAGCGAATTTGTTTAGATGAACCGTTTGACTTCGAACCAGATACTAGACTTATTGTGACCATTCTACCAAGACAGGAACCTGATAATGAGCATGAAAACTGGCTGCTTCTATCAGGCAAAAAACTAGAACACGCATACGGAGAAAATGAACCTGAGTATTCATCTGACTCACTTAAAGAGGTAAATGCCGACTATGAAGCAAGGTAATGTAATTCTTGCACCAGTTCCACAGGCTGATGGAAAACTGAGGAACAGGCCTGCGATTATCCTGCGGGAAATGCCATCTTATGGTGATTTGCTTGTTTGCGCGGTATAAGCACACAATTACACCAATATGTCAAAGGTTTCGACGAGATCATTTCTCCTGCCGACGATGATTTCAAGTCAACCGTTATCAAAATCCTTGGTCAGGCTTGGTTTTCTAGCTGTGTTGCCGCGCAGCCGCATACTGGGTTCTATTGGTGTAATCTCATCAGGGCGCCATAAACGACTATTAAAAACCCTCAGTGACTACCTTGTGGCTAATTCTACCCAAGCGACTTAAGGTCAAGCTTAACCTATTAGTATTGAGACGATCTTGAAAGGTCGTTTTCCCGCCGTGCGGGATTCAAGAAGCCCGTTGCAGTTTAAGAGGTCATTATATAGCGTGTTGCTTCAAGGCGGTTGTAGACTTTCACATATTAAATTTCACAAGGCCAGAGGGAGGAGGCTGTATTGTAATACGCCGACGACCGATAACGCTGTAGAATTTAATATGTGAAAGTCTATAGAATATGATGGAGCATAGTATCACGTAATGTCGCGCGGAAATGAACAGAAAGATATATTTTCAGGCGACGAAGACCGATTTTGCTTTCCGGATTGCCTCGCCAAGATGTCGGTCGGATAAATTCGAAGTTACTATTTTTGCATAAGGCGGCAGTCTCTGGCAGGCCAGCTTGCTGCTTTTTGTACTTGCATTGATTTCGAGATTCACCCGGGAGGATATGACATGAGACGATTTCACTCCTATGGGCCGGTAAATAGCCAACTTCATTTCTGTGTGGAGAGAAACGAGCTTGTGAACCAATGCATGAATCAACTGGTTGGTGAACCTGAAGAAGGCGGCCACTATTTTACTATCTGGGCGCCAAGGCAGACGGGCAAGACCTGGCTAATGCGTCAGGTAAAGAGAAGGATCGAGGAAACATACAAGGATCGATTTATACTTGGGGCGATGTCGATGCAGGGGGTAGTGCTGGAAGACGAAGAGCCAGAGAACGCTTTTTTGAAATGGACACCCCATTTGGTGAGAGACACCTTTGGCCTGAAGATAGATACCCCCCGGGACTGGAAGGAATGGATTGATATCTTTCATGAAACCGAAGGCCTTTTTGACCGCCCGGTGATCCTTTTTATAGATGAGTTCGACAGCCTGCCGCCCGGTGTTATTGACCGGCTGGTTACCATATTTCGGGACATGTTCCTGAAGCATGAGACCTATCTCTTGCACGGCCTGGCCCTGATCGGCGTGCGGGCTGTGCTCGGGGTTGAAAGCGACAGGGGTTCCCCTTTTAATATCCAGAGGTCGCTCCATGTTCCCAATCTCACGCCTGAGGAGGTGGAAGAGCTTCTTTTGCAATATCAGGAAGAGAGTGGACAAGTAGTTGAGCGAGAGGTCATAAGGAAGATGTATGAAACCACACGTGGTCAGCCAGGTCTTGTTTCGTGGTTTGGCGAGCTGCTCACAGAGAAATTCAACCCCGGCAAAGACAAATTAATCAATCTTTATGTGTGGGAGCGTGTGTATCGCCGGGCATGCACCACAGAGTGGAACAATACTGTGCTGAATCTTACCAAGAAGGCAAAAGGTGAGTACAAGGAGCATGTACTGGAACTGTTTGGCCGTTCTGATGTGCGCTTTACACTACGTGCAGACTGGTGCAATTACCTCTATCTTAATGGAATCATAGACTTTGAGACCACTACTGCTGATACATTCGGTGCAGACGTCAGCATCTGTCGTTTTTCATGTCCCTTCGTACAACAGTGCATATACGACACCCTCACATACGACTTGGTGGGAGACCGCACTCCGATCCTTGCCCTGGAGCCTCTGGACGATCTTTCTGATGTCTTCGACGGCTCCGGGTTTGATGTTCCTGCCCTGCTTCGGCGTTATAATGCCTATCTTGTTCGGCTGAATGCAAAAGGAATTAGTCCATGGAAGGATCAGCCCCGGAGGTCGGATTTGCATCTGAGAGAGGCGGTTGGGCACTTTCATCTTTATGCATGGTTGCAGTCGGCTGTGGGAAGAAGGTGCATAGTAAGCCCGGAGTTTCCCACTGGAAACGGTAAGGTGGACCTGCACCTCGAATTTGGAGAAAAGCAGGGGATCATTGAAGTAAAAAGCTTTGTGGATGCTTCTGAGGCAAAACGTGCCCGTGGCCAGGCTGCCGATTACGCTAAGAACCTGGGTCTTGATAACGTAACTCTTGCCCTGTTTGTGCCTGTGGACGACGAGGATGTTATGGAAAAGCTTTCCGTGGAGCAGGTGATCGACGGTGTCAGGGTGACGGTGATCGCGATTTCGTGGACATGATTGTCAGAAAGCTCTTCAAAACCGTGAACAAATCGCCCCGAAGGAGCTGGATGGTTTTCGTTTGCCGTCGCCTGCCCCGTGGAATGCTTGTCCCGCCTGACTTGTGAAATGCGCAGATCTTTCATTGGCGTCAAATCCGAAGCATATTTCACCTTTCGTTAGCCTTGCTCGTAGGACGGTTCAGACCTGCCTGTGCCGGAGTCACGGCAAACAGGTTTTCGGTGAACCCTGAACCATTGAACCCGTGAACGGTTACCAAAATCCAATATGTGTGTCTGTGGCTAAGAACACCCAGATTTCATCGTTGACAATCTGTCTCAATTGTTATAAAAGGGCCGACTATGACTTAGTGCACGCCAACGCATTGTAAACCTCCATAGAGGATGGCCATGAAACCCACACCAACACCTCGTTTCTCAAAAAGAGAGCCGGGGTTTTTTGTGTTTAGGGGGGCTGCATATGGAAGACTGGTACACATTGCCAGCGTTTTTTCTGATCTGCCAGAAAACGAAGTGGGGCATCGGGTTCAGGGAGGAGATCCATTGATAGAGGCGAATTCTCATATCTTGTGGAAGTCCAGGAGATTCTGCGGGTCTTCCCTTGAAATTCGCACAGGATCGAAGATAGTGCTTTCGCGGTGCTGAGCCCGCGTACCGTTCACCTTTAAGTCGTTGAATTGGTTGAGTCATTGAGTCGTTAACCACTCAACTATTCGCATCCAAGATGAATGGAAAACACAGGACTATGGCAGCGCCGACTGTAAGGCGGCATGGGCTTATTTGAGGACTTGGACAAGTTCTATATCTTGGAAACGATTTTTGTTCTACAAATAGGAGGAAGGGCATGAAAAAGATCATCCTGACCGCAATTATTCTGATCCTATCGAGTGTCTTCGCTTGGGCGGAAATATCTGGCGTCCCGCAGTTGATTAACTATCAGGGAAAACTGACGGACGCAAACGGGGAGCCTTTGCCGACGGCAGAGTATAAGCTGGAGTTCAATGTGTACAATGACGCGACCGTGGGGTCAATTAAGTGGGGGCCTCAGACGTTTGAATCGGTCCCTGTTGTCCGTGGATACTTTAATGTAATCCTTGGACCGGTGGACACGGGTAACCGCTTGATCATCGACGCTTTTTCAGGCCCTGAACGTTATCTGGGTATAAAAGTAAACGACGGTGCAGAAATACAACCCCGCCAGCAGATTCTCAGCGCACCTTATGCCATGGCAGCAGGAGAGCTTAGCTTTGCGTGGAAAAATACGGATTGGGGACGGATTCTCTTCGAAAGCACGGGCGACGGAGCACACCAATCAAATATGGTCTTCGAAACATATGATAATCAGAACGAGGGCTTTATCTTCCGAACGTCTGGTGTAGAACGAGCAAGAATAGATGATCGTGGGTTGATAGTATCGAACGATAAGGTAGAAATAAGTAGGGATAGTTCTGAAACTACCGGTGGGAAGATACTATTTTTGGAGTTGGCCCAGAAGGATTCCTCAACACATCAGGTCCCAGTAGTTTATCCCAGTATTCGGTTTCACCATTCCTGGAGATTTTGGAATCGCATAGAAGGAAGAGCAGACGGCATCCATTTCAAAGATGGCAGCCTAAATAGTGATAAACATATCGATATACACGCTGGCAATATCAAGTCTAACGGGAAAAAAGTGCTCACTCAAGCTTCAGTTTCTCTTTGTGATTGCTATTGGAAAGGCGTAGATAGTACTGCTTCGTGGGAATGTAAACCTGGTGAAGTTGTTTGTGGATGGACAAGATATGATTCACAGGGCCATCCTTATATTACGCGCATGAAATGTTGCAAAATTAAGCTAACTACAGACTAGTAAACAGAGAACGAGACCATAATGAAAAATAAACACAGGTAAACCAAGAGAGAGGGTGCCGCATGAAATCGACAAGAAGGCCTATCGGCAATAGACGAATAATAATATGGGGTCTGTTTCTAACCCTAATGTTTAACCTCCTCCTCTTCTCTAATCAACTGGCCATTGCCGAAGCGGATGGTGTCACAGAGCAGGAAATTCGCGACGCCGTCC
>JAUVJO010000221.1 GCA_030592345.1 Deltaproteobacteria bacterium | reverse complement strand
CAGGAGGGTATCCCATGGGCCGTGTCCCTGAATAGCCTGGCCCTGACAGTGGAGAATCTAAGACTAAGCGGCATCTCACCCGAGGAATCGAGGGTCATAGAATCCGAGGTAAATGCCTGGCGTCACAAGTTTGTCCTTTCTGACCGCCGACAACTGATCCGCCTTAAGGCCACACTGGATCGCTCAAGGCGCTTGGCCGATGATTACACCGAAAAGGTGCTCACATTGTTCCCTGAGAGCGTCGAAAAGCTGGGCCGGGCCCTGGGTGTGGCAGAACATGCCATAAAGGTCTTCTGTGAAGCAGATATCCGGGGCAACCTGGTCTTTCAGCTCTCAAAACTCGTATCCGGCCTGTTAAGAATCATCAGAACGCTTTTGGATCTCCCTCCATGGGATACACTCGTGACCGGAACGGTTGCAGGCCGCGTGGCAGCAGCCAAATACCTGGACGATCTACCGGATCCAATAGATGAACCGGTCATCGTTTTCTTGGAAAAAGCACAGGGGGATGAGTATATTCCCCGCGGTGTGGTCGGTATCATTCTGGCGCATGAGATACCCCACCTTTCACACCTTGGTGTGAGGGCGCGCCAGGCAGACGTGGTCTTTGCGGTGTGTGAGGTTGCGGACCGGTTCGCGGAACTCGAACATCTTGTTGGCAAACAGCTTTCACTGGAGGTAAATGCTGAGGGTGTCAACCTGACGATATCTCCCACTGTGGCGGGCAGCGGGAAGACGGTTATGCGCCATGGACCGATCCGGCTGCCTGACGTCCGGCTCGCTTTTGATCGCCCCTTGATCCCATTGGGTGAGACTCGCCTGGCAAACGGTGGCAGCAAAGCAGGAGCTGCAAGGCGGCTTGAAGAACTTTCGGGGCTCGACCGTGCGGGCTTTAGGACGCCACCGGGCCTTGTGGTTCCTTATGGGGTGATGGAGTCATCCCTCCGTCGGGTGCCAGCGCTCGAACAGGAGTACTGGAAATTAGTCAAAGGACTGGATGGCGTTCTTGCGCCTGATTTTGAGGAGGCGTTAAATCGACTTCGTGACCTGGTCGCAAAGATCGAGGTGGAAGATGAGATCGTCTCTGGCGTAATGGACAGGTTTACCCATAATGAACGGCTGGTGGTAAGATCGAGTGCCAACTGCGAGGACCTGGAACAACTCACAGCGGCAGGGCTCTACGATTCAGTAGCAAATGTTTTACCAACCGGGGTAGCTGATGCAGTGCGCAGGGTCTGGGCATCGCTTTGGACGAGGCGTGCGGCCACAGGGAGAAAGGAGGCGGGTATCCCGCACAATAAGGCCCATATGGCGGTTCTTATCCAGTTGATGATTACCCCCGATTTTTCGTTCATCATGCATACGGTCAATCCGATAAACAGAAATACCGATGAGATTTACGTGGAGTTGGCGGTTGGATTGGGTGAGACGCTCGCCTCCGGAGCCACTCAGGGTACGCCTTTTCGAATGGTTTGCAACAAACAAACCGGGGAGATATCGGTGCTGGCGTTTGCGAATTTCAGCCATGCCCTATGGCCAGATACCGCCGGAGGTATATGCCGGAGAATCGTTGACTACTCCAGGATTGAGCTTTCCAGGGATGCGGAGATGCAAGACAAAGTCGGAGGCCGTTTGGCGGCCATCGGCCACTCTATCGGGGAGGCATTTGGGCGGCCGCAAGACATAGAGGGAGTTATAGTTGGTGATGATGTCTATGTTGTTCAATCCCGCGCACAGCTTAAAAGACCATAGAAATATGGGCGTATCCAGAACTCTTGGGGGATCCATCCTCTTGAAATCACTTGCGCCGCATTTGTGGAGTACATTAAGTGCCTAAAGTGAGCTAAAGTGCCTAAAGTTAAGGTATTCTGCCTAATTTAAATATGTTGCGCCGAAGGCGCACTGCTTTATCCCGCTATAGGCTGGACTCACTTTTTTTCTATAAAAAACAGTTTCTTCAAGTCCTTAACTTTAGCTCACTTTAGGCACTTTAGCTCACTTTCTTTCTTCCAGGAGGATGCGGAAAAATTGTTGTCTCCACCAACTCTTAGATACGCGCTAGATATGTCGGATAAAAACAACATCAGTCCGGTCCCACACCCGGCGTTGCTGGCCATTTTTCAGAAAAGGATAGGCGGTGATGACGCACTGCTCGGTTTGGCCCGTCTTTGTTTCAAAGAAGCCGGCCTGGGAACCGAGTTCTATGCGGAGACACCGGATGAGTTGGATCGGCTATTTCGATTTAAGCCGACCCCCGAGACCCCTGCGGTCGCGCATCTGCCGCGAGAAATCGATCTGTTTGATGATAGAAGCCATCGGCTGATCCTGGATTTCGCCACCCGTTTTCGAGAACGGATTCTTGGGTTGGTTATCCACGATCAGATCGAAATAGCCACCCGCCTTGATGACTACGAGGCCGCTTTAGAGGACCTTGATCGAAAACTAAAAAATGTGGAAAGAGGTCCTTATCTCTTTGTAGAATACGCAGTGGGGTTAGAACCCAGGCTCTTTCTCAATCTCTTTGAATCAATAAGAGATCTTAAACGGGTGAGCGCTTGTGTTGACATCGGCCACATCGGCATCCGGCAGGTTAAAGCTGCCTATTCGCGAAATCACCCGGAAGAAGACGTATGTGCCCTCACCCCGCACGATCAGAGACTTAAAGACGTGATGGAAGACGTGGAGAGTGCTGTTCGCTCTGCCCTGCCTCTGGTTCTTCGGGTGATCCAGGCATTGGGCAAGTTGAAAAAACCTTTGCATGTTCATCTGCACGATGGGCATCCACTATGGACCTTCAGTCCTTTTGGTGTCTCCGACCACATAAGTTTCCTTAACGAAATCCCCATCCCGTTTGAATACAAGGGAAAACGATCCCTTCCTCTGATGTTTGGACGGTCCGGGCTTTCAGAGATACTCACTAAATTATTAGAATCTTTCGATCCGGATTGCCTCTCTTTGACCCTGGAGATTCACCCGGATGAGGGAAGGCTTTCCCTGGGCGACTCTTCATACCTGTTCGATCACTGGGAGGACAAAACAAATGCAGAGAAAATGAACTACTGGCTCTCTGTTCTTCTTCAGAATCATCAATACCTATTGGAAACACTACGGTCGTGTGAGAAAACATGTGTCAGATCCACATTTTCTTGTTGACACTCACAGGCCATTACAGCGATAATAAAGCTCAATTCACACTGTAGAGACTTCCATCCGCGTTTAACCTCTATCCCTATATCTAATAGCGCACCTAATACGGAGTCATGCGAATAGCGATTTTATCATGGGAAACCCTTCATTCCATCCCTGTCGGGGGTGTGGGTGTTCACGCCACGGAACTGGCCGCTGCCCTTGAACGGAAAGGACATGAAGTACACGTCTTCACCCGGATGGCGTACGGCCAGGGGCACTACGATCAGATTGACGGTGTCCATTATCACCGTTGCCAGTTTAACCTGAACCCTGACTTTGTTGAAGAAGTCAATGACATGTGTCGCTCATTTGTGCATCATTTTTTTCAGACCGAGGACTTCGTCGGAACCTTCGATATAGTCCATGCCCACGATTGGCTGACCGCCAATGCCATGATTTGGATCAAACAAGGGCGTGGCCGAAAAGGGATTCTCACTATGCACTCAACTGAATATGGCCGCTGTGGAAATAATTTCTATGGTGGCCGTTCTGCCGACATCCGTGAGATCGAGCGAGCAGGGACCTACTCGGCAGATAGAGTGATAGCGGTATCTCAAGCTCTTCGAAATGAGATCATGTGGATGTATGAACTCCCTGAGTGGAAGGTTTCCGTGGCCTATAACGGGGTCAATCTACATCAATTCGATGGCTGGCTCGCCCCGGATGGAGTCAAAGGGCAGTACGGAATTGATAATATGGATCCGATGGTCCTTTTTTGCGGTCGCATGGTTTATCAAAAGGCCGCCGATCTTTTAGTCGAGGCCATCCCTTACATCCTCGGATTTCATCCCCGGGCCAGGTTCGTATTCGCCGGGGACGGCGAGATGCGACCCTATGTTCAAAGGCGGGCATATGATCTTGGTGTGTCACATGCGACGCGGTTTGTCGGCTACAAAACGGGCTGGGAATTGATTGATCTTTATAAGGCCTGCGATGTTGTGTGCGTGCCGAGCCGTAACGAACCTTTCGGCATTGTTGTCCTTGAAGCCTGGAGCGCGGGAAAGCCCGTGGTCGTCACAAAGCGTGGCGGTCCTGATGAGTATGTATGGCACGAGGTGAATGGGCTGAAAATACATCCCCACCCGGAATCCATCGCCTGGGGTCTAGGGACGCTCTTTACGAACTTCGAATGGGCTCGATGGATGGGAGCCAATGGAAGATTCGCCGTTGAAACGGCTTTCACCTGGGACGCGGTCACGGATGAGGTGCTCTCTGTGTATTGTCAGTAGAGGTCTTAGCGGTGCTGCCCCCAAAATCGGTCAAAACCTCGCTCCTTTCATAAACTTCCCTGCTTCGCTATATTGTCTGTGCGCTTCAAAAAACTTCCTGTGCCTGCAACTCTTCGCCATTTTCACCCCCCCCACAACATGAAGTTTCTCATTAATGCTTGACGTACGGCCTCCTTTTTGCTATGTGCCACCTAAAAAGCAAGTTCTTATCCATATCCATTGGCAATTATTAGGGAAAATGAGCATTTTCCACGAGGACTTCGGGTCATCAATGTCGTCTTTGTCCTTAACCCTGAATCCCGCTTTCAGCGGGAAACCCTGAACCTGTGAACGCTTACGAAAAGAGAAAGGAGCGGAAAAATGAACAAGCATTTGAGAAGCCCAGTTTTTGTTGCACTTTTTGGTTTTTGTTTTGTTATTTTGGTTGGACTATTTAGTCATGCCCATGCCTATCCTGTCATTCAAGAAATATACTATGATGCGCCGGGCAGTGACAAAGAAGACATTTTCACTGAAATCTATGGTGATCCCGGGATGAGCCTGGATGGCTGGAGCCTTCAGGGCGTAAACGGCGCGGATGGATCTGACTATCGAACCATAAAATTATCTGGAGCAGTTATTCCATCAGACGGTCTCCTGGTTATCGCGACTAGTCAAGCCACGGGTGACGTTTTTTTAAATAGGGATTTCACAGCCAATGTTGATTGGCAAAATGGGCCTGACGCAGTGGTAATTCGCGATCCATCCAACAACGTGGTAGACGCTGTAGGCTATGGAAGTTCGAAGTTTTTCCCCCAGTGGGCATACGAGGTAATGACAGCACCCGATGTTGCTGATGGAAGTAGTATCGCACGCCTTGGTTTGGGACAGGACACAGATAATAATTCGGACGACTTTTTAGAGATCACTAATCCAATTCCCGGAGCTGGTTCATCTGTCCCCATCCCCGGTGCAATCTGGCTCCTCGGCACCGGCCTGATCGGTCTTGTGGGGGTTATGAGGAAGTTAAAAGAGTAAAGATCTGTTCATTCTCTCCGTGGAGTATTCTACGAGCCGGAGGCCAAAACAAGGGCGGGGATTACAGCGGAGCGGTGTGCCCAAATTTAGCCAAAATAGACTCAAGTCTAAACAATTTCAATCGTTGAAGAGATCTGGCCCCCGGCATCCCTCACAAGCCTTACCCGAGCAGGATAACCTTAAACCACAATATATTGCGCCACTTTTTCCCTTGACGCACAACTCACTTTCCCCTATACTCGACCCACCAAAAAGCGAGTTCTTATCAGTGATGCCATTCAAGATCTGATTAGGTCTGTTGAAGAGAAAGCCCAAGCATTGGCTATGACAGCATGAGAGCGTGACCGTCCCTAATTTACGCCCGGAAAAGCTGGATATCGAATTCAACTTGGCACAGATTATTCAAGGGCTATGGCAAAAACAGAGTGTGTTTTGAT
>JAUVJO010000096.1 GCA_030592345.1 Deltaproteobacteria bacterium | reverse complement strand
GGCATTATTCACAACAAATTCAAAAAGTTGCTTGACTTCTAGCTGTCCTTCAAGTACGCTTTGTTCTACTGAATATGGTGACATTTTTCCCTTCAATTAAGATATTGGCCTAATAGGCCACCAATATCCTAAACAATAGTGGGAAGAATGTCTAGCGTTATTTGAGTCCCAATGATATCAATAGGTTATGATACATAGCATGCACTCAACAGAAAAAGGTTACACTCTAATTATTTTCGCAAGGCCAGAAGGAGAAATCCGAGTAAGGCGTACGAAAGGGTATGTTGTCGAGAATTTTGACCGATAACGCCGTGAAAGGACTTATCGAGGCGTCTTGGGATGACCCAGCCCGAAGTGGGGTATGACGTAAAAAGAGGCGAGCAGTGTGTTGAAAAAAACAACTATCGGCTCAGAAAAACTGGTTGTTTAATTATGCCCGTCCCTCACAATCTCCCTCAGGATGGTGTGGAGTGGCCGGAGCCAAAATTTGAAGACAACGGTGACGGTACGGTTGCCGGCCACTCAAGAAAACAGAGGGCTTTGGAAATAAGTCCTAACAGCGCTTCGGAGAAACAATGAAAAGCGATAACGCCAATGCTTATGTGAAAGGGGCGAATTCCCCGTGGGCCATCCCGTCGCTTGTGCCCAAAGAAGTATACACGGACAGGGAGGAGCATCTCGAATATCTTTACAACGCTGCCGTGGCTGCCATAGGCCGCCGGACAATGTCCACAGTCCTTTTGGGGCAGCGGCGGATGGGTAAGACCGAGATATTCAAGCGGGTCGTGAACCGGCTTTTTTTCGAGCAGGACCACCGGGATCCAAAGGCGGTCGTGCCGGTCTATTACAGTTTTAAGGACGAACCGCTTGACCGGTGGGAGTTTGCGATTGGATACGTAGAAAATTTTCTCAGGTGGTACGCGGCGTTTCGATTAAGAGAACCTCAAATTCTTTCCACGAAGAAGGTAGACCGTGATGATCTTCTCGAACTGATCCGGTCGCGTCTTGACGTGCCTGAAGGTCTGGCAGGGGCTTTAAAATTTATGGGGTCTCTTGAGAACAAAAATGTCACCATACCTGAAGATGAGGCCGTTACGCTGCCGCGAGGCGTCTCTGACTGGGACGAAAGTACGATTGTGATGTTCTTGGACGAGTTCCAGAACACCCGTCTTCCCCAGTACAGTTTCAGCATCGTTGGTTTCATGCAGGAGGCAGTGGAGTCTCCCACATGCCCGCATTTCGTGACAGGGTCGGCTATGAGCATTTTGGCAAGGGAAATACTTGGACGGGGTTCTCTATTTGGGCGGTTTTCCAGCGAGCCGATTGAGCCGATGACCGACTACTGGGGTTCGCAGTTGGCAATCAATGCCGCTCGTTATTACAGGGCCAATATTGAGAAGGAGATGGCCCCCGTAGTGGCTGATCGCTGTGGGGGCAATCCCTTCTACATTACCGCCGTGATCCGTCAAGCCGCAAAACAGGGAAAGCAGCTTGTCAGCGAAGAAACGCTGAACGAGATCCTGGCCGTGGATCTTTCTTCCGGATTCATCTGGGCAGAGTTGAACGACCAGGTGAGCCGGTGGATCGAGCGGATGAACGAGTACGGCATTACTAAATGGGTCCTCTACCTCTCTGCCCTGGAGGAGGGGGATCGGCTTGACCTGGAGAGGATTCAGCGTGAATTGGCGGAGCGTGAAGGAAGAGACGTCTCTATTGAGACTATCCGGGATGTGCTGATCAAGCTCTCCAGGGGTGATCTTCTTGAGTACATGGAGCTTGGCGGCTGGTTTAGGAAGGTCGATGATCCGATCCTTCTTGAATTCTTGAAGGTATGGGGAAGAATCGAGGTAGAAGGCCAAGACCGGGCCAGGGTACAAAAGGAGCTCGTCAGACATTCTCAGACCCTTGAACGCCGCATTCGCGACCATCTAGGGTATTTGGCCGAGGTGTACATGGCGCAGGTGTTGTGGAATGGCCAGAGGAAGACCTTGCCCGGCCGGTTTTTCCATAGTGAAAAGGATGTGACTTTGCCTTGGCGTTTTATCTACATAAAACATCGGACGAGATTGGGCGCAGGCAAGGACATGGAGATTGATGTTGAGGCAGCTGCGGCAAAGGAGCACTGGGTATGTGAAAGTAAATGGTGGCACGGCAAAAAGGTTGGCAGGGCAGAAGTGGAGTCACTTGTTCGGAAGGCTGAGGCTGTGAGGGAGGCCGAAGGCGAGGGCCTCGAGACGCTAAAAGTATGGTTTTCTGCCTGCGACGGTTTTACTGATGAGGCAGAAGGTCTAATGAAGGAAAAGGGTATCTTATGGTCTACCAGGGCGGATTTTGACGGCCTGCTCAATAGTGTTGGGTTGCGGCAATTGCCGAATCTGGCGGATGAGAAGGAAGTATAGACGTTTCGTATTTTTGGGGTAAAGTTAATATAGTTAAGGGACGTTAAATATATAATTAACCGTCTCGAAATTTCTACAACTCTTCGTAATTATGTATGTTTCAGTGGCAGTTTTCCGTGCCCCTGATCAGGAATGATGGAATAATGGACACGAAGTGTAATGTTTTCAAGCCGTCAGGTGCCTCACCGTTTGTGAGTACAGGAAAAACAGAGTAAACGTATCTGGGAATCCTCTTCACGGAGGTGCACCCTTCGCGTGGTTTCGTGACAGCGTTCGCACACAAGAGGATCAAGACGGCGAGTCACCGGGTTCCAGACAAGATGGATAGTCCGGCGTTGTTTCCCAAGGCGAATTTCGACCATGACCTGGGCAACATCGACGAGAAGCCTTACGGCTGCTGATCCGCTCAAGCGCACACTTATCTTGTATTTCTGTTCAAGGTCCTCGATTTTTCGAACCATTTCACGAGGCAGTTCCTGAATCTTGGCAGTTCTTTCATTACGTTGCGCCTCGCTGAGATTCAGGTGGGAAATGCTTGCTTGCATCTCGTTTTTCAGGGCCTCATAATATTCCATGGTATTTTTTACATCCCTACGCAATCGCCGTTGCATGCTGTTGATAAAATCGGTCAGTTTTTCTTCCGCAAGCACCTGCGCTTTTTGCATGGCATTAGTGATTGCCTTTTCGAGATGGATGGAAAAATGCGGGGGAACTTTCCCCGGAACAAAGAATTCACGCCCGAACTCTGGCCACAAGGTTTCGAGCCCCTCAATAATAGCACCAGTATTCTCGTGTACTCCGACCTCAACGAGCCCCTCTTTGCGTTCGTCACCCAATGCCACGTACCGGCATGTCAACACCATGTAAGAAGTCCGGGCCTCTGCCCGACCCGTTACCCGGACTTGCCCGTCTGCGAAGACAATGTCCTGGCCAATGAGCTGGTCGAAACCAGCCTTTTTCAGATATGGCACTTTGATTCGCCCGAAGACCAAGGGGATTTCTTCTGTGGCCATCTCAACGAGGCGGTCCAGAGCAGGGCTGCCATAGAGAAGCGGCACGCCCTCTTCTCCCAATCGGACTTCTTCGGCAAGATCCAGTGTTTGTGCCAGCTCGGATGGCAGCAACGCCATTACGTGATTGTCATGGCGTTCAGCTATTGCCCCATGTTTTTCCAATACTTGCACTGCGAAGGAAAGCAGTTCCGGAGCTGAATCCATTCTCACACCCCAAAATCTTCCTGGAAAAGTTTCTCATCCAGTTCTTTGCTCTTTTCGTAAGCTGTCCTGGCCCGCTTTAACCGAGAACCTAAGGCGTTGAAGGCGTTTTGTCTTTCTGCCTCGCCGGGGTGCTTTACCCAGAGTTCATAGACAAGGTCGCTGAATTCCTGCTCTCCCTGGAGGCGACCTAGGATCATGTCGATTTCTCCTACTACAAGCTCGAACATGTTGATTTTTCGGTCTAAGATTTCCAGTATATGCTCCTCGATACTCCCCGCAGAACAGAAGTTATAAATCTGAACTTCCTTTTCTTGCCCAATTCGATGGATGCGGCCAATCCGCTGCTCGATCCGCATGGGATTCCAGGGCAGGTCGCAATTGATCATCACATGACAAAACTGCAGGTTGTGCCCCTCTCCCCCTGTCTCCGTGGAGAGAAGGACAGGGCACCCCTCCTGGAACGTTTTGATGGACTGTCGCTTTTGGGCCGAGGTCATCCCGCCACGGTAGATCACGTGAGGTATTTTTTGTTCCTGCATGACCTGATGGAGATGGTCCAGCGTAGCTAAATAATTAACAAAAACTACCTTTTGCTCGGGTGAAGCCTTTAGGAGTTCGATTACCCGCCGGATTTTTCCTCCTATTCGAATGGCACCTCCCATTTCCGAGAGTTCTTTTGCCTGCCTGCTTGTCCCGTCCAGGCCCTGAAGGCTTATCTTTTCGATCATCTTGAGCGCCGCAAAATGAGAAGACCCTGCTGCTTCCAAAAGCCTTCGAAGCGTCATTTTGGGAAGACCCGAAGATGCATTAGCGCCTTGTTCTGTCACAAACTGGCTGATTCGCTGATAGAAGGCTTTTTCATCCGGCGATGGGTCAACCATTATGGTAAAAGCAAAACGGGGTGGCAGGTGTAGCTGTGTGACAGAGCGAGTGTTTCGAATCATAACCTCTTTTAGCAGTTGCCTCAGTTTCTCCCTGTTTTGGGGATCTGTCGGGTTGCCTCTGGCGACGAATTCTTCCTTGAAGGCCTTCAGTGTTTTGAGATGACCAGGCTTTAAGAGGGTGACCAGGTTGTAAAGTTCCTCCAGTTTGTTTTGCACGGGCGTGGCAGTGAGAAGTATCAGGAAGGTTTTCCGGATGGCATTTACCAGTTTCCAATTGAGGGTCGAACGGCTCTTCAGGTGATGGGCTTCGTCTGCGATTACTATGTCATAGGTGCGAGAGGTTACTGTATCAAAATGACGTTTGCTTTTCGCCGTCTGAATGGAAACCAACAGAAACGGTTCTTGCCAGAATCTGTCGGGGTCTTCCCGAAAAAGGGCATCATTTGAGGTGACAAAGGAAAGACCGAATTTCTCGCTAAGTTCATCCTGCCATTGATTGACCAAAGAACTGGGGACAAGGATCAGTGCAGAACGGACGAGACCACGGAGGATATATTCCTTTAAGACAAGGCACGCCTCTATAGTTTTTCCAAGCCCTACCTCGTCTGCCATGATGGCCCTGCCGCGGAAGGTCTTCATGACTTTTCGTGTGGTTTCTTCCTGGTACCAGAGGGACCTCACGTCATTGAGTGTGGGAAGGCAAATGAGCTGGTCATACGAGGTACGGAAAGAGAGCTTGTAGGCACTGATTGCCAGATCGAGCATGGTGGGATCGCTGCTTCGATGTTCCTTAATGACACGAAGGATACCCTCTTCATCGACTTCATAGACAATATCTAATTCTGGAATGCTTTCTGCCACTTGCTCTTTGTCTGTTTCCGTTTGTTTTGTTTCCTCTGTTACTCTACGTTCCGGAACCGGCAGAGAGAGCTCCTTTTCACTGTCATTTGGTACGCTAAGTTCTTTGAGTGAATGGGCAGATTCGGCAGCACGCAAACGTTCCATCCCCTGGCAAACTTCCAGATACCTTTCTGCCTCTTTCTGAGCCTTTTTTGTAAGCCCTCTTTGTGTGGCTTCCTGGTTTTCGAGGGAAGCTTTTAGGGTCTCCCTGGCCAGGTCATATGCTTTTCGTTCAAAAGCAAGTTTTCCCAACATACCCAGATCTTGCTTATCGGAAATCAAGCCATGTTCCCACCCGTGCCGCAGCACGGTGAATCTCATAGATTCCTCGTCCAGTTTTTTTGCAGCATCCAGCGCGATGCGAAAATTCTCTCTGTCAGAAGGAACCAGCTTGAGCCCTTTCATGGCCCATTTGAAGGCGCTATGGTATTCACCAATGTAATAGTGGCTGGATGCGCGCCAGCCATATTCTTCTATCTTTTCGCGGCGAACCAGGCGGTCCTGTTTTTCACGTCGCGCTCTGAGCCTCTTTTCACGACTTTTCTTTTTCTTTACGTTTCGATCAACAGACATTTTTTTGCCTCCGGAAATCAAAATGATGTGTTACACAAATCCGGACTGTTTTCAAGACTTCTGCCGCCCTCTCAGCGGCAAATGAAAAAAGAACCTCTGCGACCTCTGCGTCTTGAGCGAAGCGGGCGGTGAAAAAGTAATTGAAATTACAGGGTAAAACCAACCGCACAGGCGGAAAATCTTTGACATTGTTATACTTTTATGCCATTGTACCTCCTATGTCCAGCCATGACCGCAGATGAAATTATTGAAGATTATCCCGACGACAAGTGGGGGCCAAACTGTTTGATACTCGGATTTACGCTTGAACAGAGACCTTTGCATATTCAGTGCAGCTATCCATCTCGTCCTTTGGTGAAAATTATCACCCTGTACAAACCAGACGTAAAACTGTGGATTGATTTCAAGATTAGGAGGACCAAACATGAGAACTCATATTTGGAAAGAGACGATGGTTGAACAAAAAGTCACTTACACGCTTGAAGTAGATGATAGGTTCGTTATTATTGTGAATGTGCCGGCTAGAGTGTGCCTTGAAACTGGAGATCGATTTTTCTCGCCAAAGACTGTAGAACAATTGCAGCAAACGATTTGGGGACAAAGAAAGCCTCGTCGTATCATTCAGACGCCTGTATTTGAGTTTGCTGCGTAGTTTCCTCAGTGCGGATTGAGGGTGATTGAAATAAATCTGCCATTATCAGATTTTAAAGAGATTATTTTCTGTATAAAACTTCGCTGTTGCTAAGCTCTTATTGGCTTTGGGCGCAGGTGATACGGAGTCATACCAAGAAATGATCCGCCAGGCGGCATAAAAATTGCCGAACAACGGCGTCGAGCGGACGGGATTATCTTTATGAAGAAATCGGGAAATTTGCTATGGCTGTAATCAGAGTTAACCGACCGTGTGATGTTGTGTGGAGAATCTTTACGGATCCAGATAGTTGGAAAATTTGGTGGGGAGGTACTCTCAAAAGAGTAAACCCTAGATGGCAGGCTTAAGCAATTCTTGAATGGAAGGGTGGAGACCGAAGTACAGTATTCGACTTTGTTCCACTCAAAGGGGTCGGGGTAAGGGGTAGCTACGGTGAGATAATAAGATGGAGCTTTACAACTGATGGTCCGGAATCTACAATTGTTGTGATGGAGGGAGACCTAAGTACGTCAACGTTGAGAGAAACTAGCCAGGGCGCACTGGAAATCGAATTTCAATCCGCTTTATCTGAATTCAAGAAATACGCGGAAAGTAATTCAACCTAGTGAATAATGTTCCCCTATTCCTCATTCTCCTCCCAATCTCTCCAAAGTTCCCTATTCAAGGCTCGTAACGGACGGGCAGGTATTCCGGGAACCACATGGCCCTCTTGACGGTTTGTTCGAGATTGATCAGGACCTCCTTGTCCGCGTGTCCCTCGGTCACGGCTCGCTTGATCATAGCGCACGCCACTGCTCGGGAGCACCCGCGAATGCGGCGAAGTTCGGGATAAAGAGCGCATTGCTCGAGGTCACTGGCAGTGACCATCTCGGCGAGGGCCTTGGCCGCGGCGAGGAACATGCTGTCGGTTACAAGCCTGATGTGCCCAACAGTCTTGCTGAGCCCCACGCCCGGAAAGATGAACGCATTGTTGCACTGGCCGATCCGGTACCTTTGCCTGTTGTACTCGGCAGGTGGAAACGGGCTGCCCGTGGCCACGATTGCCCTCCCATCGGACCATCGGAGGACATCCTCCGGCTTGCACTCGCTCTTGGATGTGGGATTGGATAGCGGGAAGATAATGGGGCGTTCGTTATGTTTTGCCATGGCCTTCACCACGGCTTCGCCAAAAATTCCCGGGGTTGCGGATAAGCCGATAAGAACGGTCGGTTTGGAGTTGGCAATCGTTTCCTCAAGACTAATCCTCGATCTGTCCTTGCACTCGTACGTGGCGATCTCGTCAAGGTCCCTGGCGTAGGTGACCTTGAACTCTTCCAGAACCGAGCGTGTCTTGGTGACAAGTCCCTTGCTGTCACTGGTCCAGATGCGCTTTCGCGCCTCAATGAGACACAGTCCCTCTTCCTGCAAGGCTGATACAATGAGATTGGCGATGCCCTGTGCCGCCGCACCTGCTCCGGCAATAAGGACCCTGGCGTCCCGGAGAGACTGGCCAGTGATTCGCAGTGCGGAGTAGATGCCCGCAAGGACCACCGCCGCGGTTCCCTGGATGTCGTCGTTGAAGGTGCACAAAGTTTCCTTGAAACGTTTCAACTGCTTGATCGCGTTACCTTTGAGAAAGTCCTCCCACTGCAGCAGTACATTGGGGAATACCTTCTGCACGCCATCGACGAAAGTGTCGATGAATGCCTGGTATTCCTCACCCCTCACCCGCTTTTGCCGGAGTCCGAGATACAGGGGGTCCTTGAGCCGATCCTCGTTGTCAGTGCCTACATCGAGCATGATGGGCAGGGTACTGTAGGGCGAGATACCAGCACAGAGTGTGTAGAGGCATAGCTTACCGATCGGGATTGCCATTGCGCCTGCGCCCTGGTCGCCAAGCCCCAGGATGCGCTCGCCGTCCGTGACGACGATTACGGACGCGTTCTTCCAGTAGAAATTGCCAAGGATCTTCTCGATGTTGTGCCGCTGCTCGTAACTGATGTACAGGCCACGCGCGCGTCGGTAGATATGCGAGAACCTCTGGCACGCCTCCCCCACGGTCGGGGTGTAGATGATGGGCACCATCTCGTCGATGTGTTCGTACAAAAGCCGGAAGAACAGCGTTTCGTTCCTGTCGTTTAAGCTGGTTAAGTAGATGAATTTCTCGAGATTATTGGGCTTTGCCCGAAAATTTTCGCAGGCTCGTTCCAGTTGCTGCTCGATAGAGCAGACGGCAGGCGGTAATAGCCCATGCAAGTCAAGCTCGTCTCTCTCGCGGGCGGTGAACGCCGTGCCCTTATTCGTGAAGGGGTTAATAAGGAGCGCTCTGCCCTTTTGAGGCACAGCCATGTATACCTGCCAACTTCTCGGATCGACCTTGATGGAAAAATCCATGTCCCCCTCGGAATGATAATAATCGAATTGTGCCACCCCTGATAATCATGAGTAAACCCCCCGGCTCTGCCGGGGGACTCCCAGAGTTTGACATTTCAGGGAGTATACGAAAGCCTCCCCCTGTGAACCGCTCGAAGCTCACAGAAAAGGAGACTTTCGATGGACAGCATTCAAAGTTTAAGTCATGTGGTGTGGGATTGCAAGTATCATCTGCAGTCAAGACAAATATGAGGTGGCGTGGCGATACTTGCACAATTACAGAGTTATACCTTGGAAGGTCATAAATGGCGATTTTCTCGGTGAGTCATGAGCATCAAGAGCAAGGCGCGAAGGCGCGGAATAGCTGGCTATTGCAAGCCTGAGCAACGCGGCTATTGATGTTCATGGCCGGCGAAAAAGTGTCATTTGTGGCCTTTCAAGGTATAAGCTCGTCGGGCTTAAAGAACTTGCGTGCAGAAGGGTCCCAGCCTCCCAGGACAGCCTT
>JAUVJO010000146.1 GCA_030592345.1 Deltaproteobacteria bacterium | reverse complement strand
TCCATCACTCCAATACTCCATCACTCCAATACTCCCTCTGGGGCGTGGGCCCCACGGGCTGGAGGCCTATTAGACTGAAGCCCTTACTTTTTGAGGAAACTATATGAAGCAAATACGCGTCGGCCTGCTGGGGTTCGGGACAGTGGGGGCTGGTATGGTAAAAATCCTCACCAAAAACCGTGAGGTCATTGAGTCTCGTTTAGGAGCCAGCCTGGAACTCAAGTGGATAGCCGACATCGACCTTGAAACAGATCGAGGAGTCTCGGTTGATAAAAGGATCATGACAACAGACGCACTTATGGTCATAAATGATCCTGATGTCGACATCGTCGTGGAGCTGATAGGTGGTTATGAACCGGCAAAGAGTTTTGTTTTGGAAGCCATTGAAAACGGCAAGCAGGTAGTGACAGCCAATAAGGCATTACTTGCCCGACACGGGAATGAGATCTTTTCCGCTGCTTCGCAAAAAGGCGCGGAAGTGGGTTTTGAGGCCAGCGTGGGCGGTGGTATTCCGCTGATTCGATCGATTAAGGAAGGGCTTGTTGCCAACCGCATACAAGGCTTTTTTGGGATCTTAAACGGCACTGCCAACTATATCTTGACCAAAATGACGAACGAGGGGAGCCCTTTTTCAGATGTGCTGAAAGAAGCTCAGGCACTCGGCTACGCGGAGGCCGACCCCACGTTTGACATAGAAGGGATAGACACGGCCCATAAACTGACCATACTCCTTTCCATCGCCTACGGTGTTCCAATCGATTTTGAGACGGTTTACACTGAAGGGATTTCAAAGATAACACCTCTTGATATCAAGTTCATAAAAGAATTCGGTTATAGCATCAAACTCCTTGCTATTTCAAAAGATGACGGCAAGTCCATTGAGGCCCGAGTTCATCCAACCTTGATTCCGGAAGACACGCTCCTTGCCAATGTGAATGAGGCGTACAATGCCCTTTACGTGAAAGGGGATGCTGTCGGAAATGTCATGTTATTTGGGCCTGGGGCCGGAATGATGCCTACCGGAAGCGCTGTGGTCAGCGATTTGGTGGATATCGGCCGCAATCTCTTAAGCGGTGCTATTGGCAGGGTCCCCTCAGTGGGTTATCAGCCTTCTTATGTGAAACCGAGGCGAGTGAGATCCATCGAAGAGCTGGATGCTGAGTATTATTTTCGATTTTCCGCTATTGACAAACCTGGTGTGCTCTCAAAGATCTCAGGGATACTGGGAGAGCATCAGATCAGCATCAAATCGGTTCACCAGAAAGGACGAGATCTTATGGGCGCAGTCCCCATAGTCATGATTACCCATGAGGCCAAGGAGGCGGCAGTGAAAAAGGCACTTTCTGACATAGATAAACTTGATATCGTCCAGGACAAAACCATACTGATCCGGATTGAGGATTGGAGATGAAATACATTATTTTAGTGGGCGACGGCATGGGAGACTATCCCCTGGCTGAGCTTGGCGGGAAGACGCCCCTGGCAATGGCCCGCACCCCCCATATGGACTGGATCGCAGATCATGGCGAACTGGGGCTCGTGAGCACGATTCCTGATGGATGCGAGACCGGAAGTGATACTGCCAACCTGAGTCTCCTGGGCTACGATCCCAGAAAAACACAAACCCGGCGGGCACCTTTAGAGGCGGCCAGCCTCGGGGTGAATCTAAGGCCCGCGGACGTGGCCTTTCGTTGCAATTTGGTCACCCTTTCCGAGCAGGAAGGCGAGTTGGCCATGGACGATTACAGCGCCGGGCATATCTCCACTGGTGAAGCCGGGACTCTTATGGAGGCCATAGACAAGGCCCTGGGAGATGAGACCTTTCGGTTTTATCCCGGGGTGAGCTATCGCCACCTCATGGTTTGGCACGGTGGGACTGACGAGGTTCACACAACACCGCCACATGATATCACAGGTGAGAAGGTCGGACCCTACTTGAATCGGATGACCCCTCATGGGGTGTTACTTGAGCTTATGAATCAGGCAAGTGCCGTCCTGAAAGACCATCCGATTAATAAGATGCGGGTAAAAAAGGGCTTGAAGCCGGCCAATCACATCTGGTTCTGGGGCCAGGGGCATGCGCCGAAGCTGGAGGCATTTAAGCAGCGAACGGGGTTGACAGGAGCTATGATATCGGCGGTAGACCTGTTGAGGGGGATCGGTGTATACATAGGACTTAGTGTAATACAAGTACCAGGTGCCACCGGATATTTTGACACGGATTACGAGGCCAAGGCGCGGTATGCCCTGTCAACCCTTAGAAGTGTTGACCTGGTTTACGTCCACGTGGAGGCTCCTGACGAGGCAGGGCACGCTGGGCTTTTGGATGAAAAAATCGGTGCCATTGAGGCATTTGACGCCAAGGTGGTCGGAAAGGTGTTGCAGGGCCTTGGGGATGTAGACGAATATAGGATCATGGTCACAACAGATCATTACACTCCTGTGTCAGTCAAGACTCACACTACAGAACCTGTCCCCTTTGCCATTTGCGGAAAAAATATTCCTGAACCATCGGGCGAATTCGGTGGTTTCAACGAGGAGGCTGCCGCAGGTCAGGACTTGTTGATTGCCGATGGCCACAGCCTCATGAAACGATTCATTCGATTGGGCAAATAGTTCTTGACACTCAGAGGCAAACGACTTAAATTAGCAACATACATATTGCGGGGTGGAGCAGTCCGGTAGCTCGTCGGGCTCATAACCCGAAGGTCCGTGGTTCGAATCCATGCCCCGCTACCAAACAAAATCAAGGGCTTAGGGGTCTACCTAAGCCCTTTTTCTTTGGCACGAAAACATAATTCTCCACGCTATTCCCCACAAGAAACGCCAAAATAAGTCCAGTCGCCTCGCGGGAGGACAAATGCCCGTCCCTTTTCATCCGTCCCTTTTCATCTCCCCAGGCGACACTAACCGTTGATGACGGCCGTGGTGGTATGGATACGGCCCAGGCAACCGTGACCATTACTCCAGCAAATCAACCACCCCAGGCCAGGCCAGGCCAGCTTCACAGTCGAGGGCGACCTCGTCAAGTTGTCGGACTTGACTGTTATACCCTGTTTGTGACATTAGATCTGTGGTATGATAAGTGTTGATCTTAGGTAACTTCTCAAAAAGTCAGGCAACTTCTCAATAATCTGAGCCGACACGTGGTTAAATTTGAAAATGTCTGACTGTCTGAGCGCATTAGTGAGCCTTATGAAAAAAGAGCTGGCGTTGTAATCCTTTCGTTAAGACACATGGATTTCAAGTCTAAGGATCGGTATGTTAAGGTCATCAATACTCTTTTTTCTTTAGGCTCACTTATAAGCGAGTTTCAGACGTTTTCAAATTTAATTGCCTGTCGGCGGGCCTAATCTCAGGAGATTACACGGACTTTTTGAGAAGTTACGATCTTAATCCCTAAATTCCCGAAGCTGATATGTCATATGGACTTAACATCGCACAGCCAAAACGCCACACCCGGGTGGCGGCAATACAATGGAACATTCCATTCACCCAGTGAGGAGACCCTCAAAGAGGCAATTTACAATATTCACCAGCCGGTCACTATCGTGGTAAAAGACGGCAAGTATGCCCTTGTAGATGGTGGCGTGGCACCTCCCTTTGCCGCCTATGTCCCGGCATGCCCTCTCAAGAACCTGGGAGATCCTGCATTTTGTGCTGACTATGGCCTTGAATATCCGTATCTTGCCGGGTCAATGGCCAATGGCATCTGCTCGGCAGAGATCGTGGAGGCCATGGGAAGGGGCGGGATGCTCGGCTTTTTTGGGGCGGCAGGCCTTCCACTTCAGGCCATTGAGACAGCTATTGACCGTATTGTCTCTTCTCTCCGGGACCGTCCTTTTGGGTTTAACCTGATTCACAGCCCCAACGACCCGGACCTGGAAGCTGCAATCGTCGATCTTTACCTCCGCCGGAATATCCGCCTCGTCGAGGCATCTGCCTATCTCGATTTGACCTTGCCGGTGGTTCGGTATAGGGTACATGGCATCTACCAGGACCCTTCCGGGCGTATTATCACGCCCAATCGGATCATTGCCAAGGCCTCACGGGTCGAGGTGGCCTCCAAGTTCTTTGCCCCGCCGACGGAGGAGTTCTTGACAGCCCTTGTGGCATCAGGGGACATCACAGAAGAGCAGGCCAGGCTTGCAGGCCGAATCCCCATGGCCCAGGATCTTACTGCAGAGGCGGATTCCGGCGGACATACGGACAACCGGCCGGCCATGACACTGCTACCGACCATGCTGGCGTTACGTGATCGGCAGCGGGCCAAATACGTTTACGAGGAGCCCCTGCGAGTGGGCGCGGCAGGCGGGATCGCCACGCCCGCTTCTGCCTTAGCCGCCTTTTCCATGGGGGCTGCCTATGTGCTTACCGGGACCATCAACCAGGGCGCAGTCGAAGCCGGGACCTCTGACATGGTACGCGAGATGCTTGCCGAGACCAAGCAGGCAGATATCACCATGGCCCCGGCGGCTGATATGTTTGAGATGGGTGTAAAAGTCCAGGTCTTAAAGCGTGGGACCATGTTTGCCATGCGGGCCGCAAAATTATACGATGTTTATCGGGGGGGTGAGAGCCTGGAAGCCATCCCCGCAACCGAACGGACCACGCTGGAGCAAAGCATCTTTCGAGCCCCCCTTGAAACCATCTGGGAAGAGACCATGGCCTATTTCCAGGAACGTGATCCACGCCAGATCGTGCGGGCTGAGAGTGATCCCAAGCATCGCATGGCCCTGGTCTTTCGCTGGTATCTTGGACATGCATCACGCTGGGCTACTCTCGGAGACGCTTCTCGCAAGATAGATTGCCAGGTGTGGTGCGGCCCTGCCATGGGGGCATTCAATGCATGGGTCAAGGGCTCTTTCCTGGAAAACCCAAAGAACCGTCGTGTGGTGACTATTGCCCTTAATATCCTTTACGGTACGGCCGTGATTGTGCGTCTCAATTTGTTGCGGTATCAAGGGGTCTCTTTGCCACCGGAATGGATGGCCTTAAAACCGCTGGAGTTGGAAAGAATTATGGAAATCGTCAAATAGTTGAGTTGAAACGATGTGAATTCGATATGAATTCAAATAATAATAACCACTTAACGAGGTCTGAATGAAAAGGAATAAGCCTGCAACCAAAGGGGAACAAAATCCCCAGATCCCTCTTGCCATCATCGGTATGGGGTGCCTCTTTCCCAAGGCGGAGGGGCTTGGAGCCTATTGGGCGAATATCAAGAACCGTGTGGACGGCATTACCGATATTCCCAAGACTCACTGGGATCCTGACGACTATTACGATCATGATCTGGCCGCAAAGGACCGTACCTGTGCCAGGCGTGGCGGTTTTCTTTCGCCTGTGGAGTTTAACCCACTTGAGTTCGGGATCTCACCGCGGGACATAGAGGCGATTGACACTACCCAGCTTCTGGGGCTCTTGATCGCTAGAGATGCCCTTGAAGATGCCGGGTACGGCAGGAAACGGGAATTTGACAAGTCACGCACCAGTGTGATCCTGGGTGTGACCGGCGCGCTGGAACTCGTCATCTCGCTGGGCGCGCGATTGGGTCACCCCCTGTGGCGCCATGCGCTAAAGCAAGCCGGGATAGATGAGGCAACAACCGAGGACGTGGTTGAACGGCTTGGCGACTCTTATGTGGGCTGGCAGGAGAACTCCTTTCCGGGCCTCCTTGGAAACGTCGTCGCCGGGCGTATTGCAAACCAGCTCGATCTGGGCGGGACCAACTGCGTTGTTGACGCCGCGTGTGCCAGTTCGTTAAGCGCGCTTCATCTCGCAAGCCTCGAACTGGCGGCCGGACGGTCTGACATGGTGGTGACAGGCGGACTTGACACCTTCAACGACATCTTTATGTATACCTGTTTCAGCAAAACCTTTGCCCTTTCTCAGACCGGAGATGCCAGGCCCTTTGACCAGGACACAGACGGCACCATCCTGGGCGAAGGGATCGGTCTCGTAGTGCTAAAGCGCCTTGAAGATGCCAGGAGGGATGGGGATAGAATATATGCAGTTATCCGCGGCCTCGGCACCTCCAGCGACGGCAAGGGCAATGCCATCTATACCCCGAGCAGGGAGGGACAGATCACGGCCATGCAGCGAGCTTACGGCCTGGCCGGGGTGACTCCTGACACTATTGACCTGGTTGAAGCCCATGGCACAGGGACCAGGGTGGGGGATCAAATTGAGACAAAGGCCCTTGTGGATGTGTACCGATCCGGTCACAGCGAAAAAACCTGGTGTGCCCTGGGGTCGGTAAAATCACAGATCGGGCACACCAAGGCAGCGGCAGGCGTGGCAGCCGTGATCAAGGCCGCCATGGCCCTTTACCACAAGGTGCTGCCACCCACCATCAAGGTCACCCGCCCATTTGAAGAAGTGGCGCCCGGAAAATCCCCATTCTACCTAAACATCGAAAAACGCCCGTGGCTGCCGCGGCCGGAGCATCCCCGCAGGGCAGTGGTGAGCTCTTTCGGGTTTGGCGGCAGCAACTTCCATTGTGTGCTCGAAGAGGATGAATCTCAAAAGCCGGGGGTCGACTGGGACAACGATGTGCAGATCCTCGCATTTTCTGCCAATAACAAGGATGCCCTCCTGGCAGCCATCGAGAAATGGCCTCTTGATCTCACTTGGGAAGAGATTGTATCCAAAACAGGCATAACACGGAGCGCGTTTGATCCTGAACACGGTTTTCGTCTCGTCCTGGTCATTGAAAAGGGAGGCACAGATCCGGCAGCAAGCATTCGCCACGCCATTTCCCGGCTTTCCGGACAGGACGAAGATACCCCATGGCACACGCCTGACGGCGTTTATTTCGACTCACAAGCAAGTCCCGGAAAACTCGGTGTCCTTTTCCCTGGACAGGGTGCCCAGTACGTGGGCATGCACCGGGATTTGGCCTGTCAGTTTCCCCAAATGCAAAATGCCCTCACAGAGGCCGACACGGTTTTTTCAGAACACGGCAAAGGAAACTCGGATTGGCGCCTGAGTGACCATATCTATCCCCACCCGGAATTCAGTGACAACGAACGTCGCCAAAATGAAGAGACCCTCCGGGATACGCGGGTGGCCCAGCCAGCGATCGGGGCTGTCAGTCTAGGGCTTTTCAGGATACTGGAGCACTTTGGCGTGGCTCCTGATGCGGTTGCCGGACACAGCTTCGGCGAACTCGTGGCCCTTTGTGTATCCGGCCGTTACCAAACGACAATACTTCACAGCCTGTCTATTTTGCGCGGCACACTCATGGCCGGAAATGGAGACCGACACGGCAGCATGCTGGCCGCACAGGCTACAGTCGAGGATGTCTTTCGTCTCCTTGAAGCAAGCGGGCTCGATCTTGTAATCGCCAACAAGAATGCCCCTGAACAAACCGTAGTTTCCGGCCCGGCCCATGAGATCGAACGGGCCGCAGGGATTCTTGGCGAAAAGGGGGTCCGGCATAAACGGCTTAATGTGTCCGCCGCCTTTCACAGCCGCCTGGTGTCGCAAGCACTAGCTCCGTTTAGAAAGGCCCTGGAAGATATCCCTTTCACGACAGCCAGTATCCCGGTCTATGCCAACAGTACGGCAAAAGAGTATCCCCGGGATGGAGCACAGGCCAGGGAGGCGCTTGCCTCTCAGTTGGTGAGCCCGGTGGAGTTTGTGCAAGAAATCGAGAATATGTATGAAGCTGGCGTGCGGGCCTTTGTTGAAGTCGGGCCGGGCCGTACCCTGACCGGGCTTGTCGCGTCGATTCTA
>JAUVJO010000038.1 GCA_030592345.1 Deltaproteobacteria bacterium | reverse complement strand
TCCAGAACCTGATGGAGTTCTTCGTGGTCATCACGAAAAAAGTTGAATCCCCGATGACTGTTGCAGAGGCGAAAACGATTGTCGATGATATTGCGAAATCGGACAGTTGGAGAGTGATCGACAGGGATATTCACACATTTTTAGACGCGATTGATCTTGTCTCTCAGCACCATGTCCATGTCTGGGATGCCACGATTGCGGCATGTATGAGAGAAAACGGGATTACTGACATCGTTACTGAAAACAAGAAGGATTTTGAGATGATTTCGGATATTCATGTCATCTTCCCGTTTTAACGAGATGCTTCACCCTCATAGTTCAGTCTATTGGCACGCCGGTTCAGAATCTCGAGATCATTAGCATCACGGATTTGTTGTGCTCTAACAATCAGGAAAGCACGCAAGGCTTGCTCCACGAATGCCGACCGATTGCCGGATGGACCCAAGATGACGTCCACTTTTTCCATCAAGTCCTGCGATAGTGTTATAGATGTCTTAGTTTTCATACTACCAAAATAATATGTTACGGTTTGCCTGTCAAGGGAGAATGGCGGTGTAGGCAAATTTCGTGCACCATTTTTCACAGGCTAAGTGTGTGCCTGTGTCTGGATGCACAATTGACCGAACTAGAAAGACGTTATGGGCTCCTTTCTGCCGACTTCTACCACCTGTATAGGCTTTTTTAGCATCTCTTCAGGTTTTTCATCAAGGTGTCTGCCTGCCATTCGGGTAGAAAGAATGGATAGTCATTTTCAGATGAGACCGCCGGGTAGTTTTTGGCATCGTTTTTTGTTTTGGCAAAGAAAGAGAGCGTATAGCCTTTTGCGCCCTTTAACTGAATGGAACAAATGGGGTTCGTGAAGTCTTCTTTCTTTTGACCATCAATAAATTTTTCGCACTGCAAGCTGGAAAGCGCGGTGAGTAATCTCTTCAGTTGGGTCTCATCTCCTTCTTTGCCGTCAGCAGTCTGCCATATCGTTTCTGCTTTTTCAGTTGGCGGGGTTTTGGCATCAGGCCCTTGACTGGTACCCACATTTTCAGGGACCTCTTTCCGGGCAAATGCTACCACTTGCTCGCCTTTGGTGATATGTATCTCCTCGATCTCATTCTGATCAAATGAAAGCACGGTCTTATCCCTCAGATCCTCCACTGTCTGGTCAAGTTTGGCCCTGAAATCACCCCTGGCGTGATACACGCGGTCATCATTGGCGAGTTTGACGAAAGTGTGCCGGCGGGACGTGGCTGCCTTGCCCACTTCGAACTCCCTCTTAAGTGTCTCCCCTGTCCATGCCCTCACGGAAATCTTCTTATCATCGCCAAGATCGTACCGATTGTAGTTTTTTGATTCGGACACCAGGGCGGTCAGGGAAAGTTCCTCTATAGTGTCGAGCATGTTTTTGACCTTGTAGCTATCGGCCAGATATCCGTGTGGGCTAATCTCCCAGTCGTCGTCTTTTTTACTTAAGACAATCGTAGTGTCTGGCCTCAAGATCTCAATTTTGGAGATGTCCGTTTCCGTAATTTCGGGAATCTTCGGTAGTTGGTAGTGGGTCCTGTCAGGATTCCGCAGGATCAGATACAGGGACACGGCTACGATGATGGTGATAAGAATAGTATACTCTATTTTTATTTTCATGCCTGCTCTCCCCGAAATGAAAGTGACTAAAGTGAACTAAAGTTATGATTAGTCTAAATTGAGGAATTTCGCATTTGACTTTAGGTATACTCCGAACGGCCATTAACTGCGCTTATTTGAAGTGCCTAAAGTGAGCTAACGTGCCTAAAATTATAGGACCAACGACCGGTTTTTATTATAATAATATCTTCAAGTCCTCTACTTTAGCTCACTTTAGACACTTTAGTTCACTTTAGGCACTCTCTCGCGGCAAAAGCTCCAATTGTGGCCGTGCTGAGTATACTTTACTTCTGAAACATCATCCGGATACGCTTTTTTCGGCAATGGCGGCGGAACCAGACCAGAAGCCCGAAAAGGACCACCAGAACAGGCAGCCCGGCGATATTAAAGGATTTGACAAACGTCTTGGTCACTGCTTCTGTGTCGTCCAAGGGGTTGAAACGCTGTTCTTTGCTTCGCATAACGGCAATCTCTTCCTGGTTGTTAAGAAAGTCCAATACGTTCATGATGAACATGGCATTGGGGCTTCTCCCGTTTTCGTCCATTACATTATCCTTGAGCATCTCAGAAGATGCCATGAGAAAAATCTTGCCTGGCTTGCCCTTGGAGAGACGTTCGCCCTCCCCCTCAATTTTTGATAGATCGACATCAGGTGTTTTCTCGGCCCCTGTTTTCTCATCACTTTTTTCAGAATCACCGTTTTTTGATTTTTTTTCAGGGATGGGTTTTCCGGCAAAATAGCTCGGAAATTCCCCTTCCAGGATGTATGCCAGGGGAAAACTCTGCTCCTTATCACCTGATTGCGGCGGTCGGATGAACATGGGGTTGAGGTCGATTCGGCCCTTCATTTCCCACGATTTTTCAGATGAGGCAAAGAGCTTGAGAGCATTCAGACCGTTTTCCTTGATACGTTCCTTGACCAATTCAAGGGGAGATATTTTTATGGCAACCAACCCCTTGATATTGCGCATAAACCCCAGGTCGCTGTCGATGAACACCTTTTTGATCAAAGGGGCATAATAGATGGCCATTTCACCACCGCCAAACTGTGGCATGACTCTTTGTTTGTAGCAATTCTCGTCCATGACAAATGACTTCTTGATGCCAATACCATAATGCTCCAACAGTTTTTCCAGCCCTGTGTTTAAAGGTACATACGTGGTGCCCGGGTTGCGTCGGAAGGGCTGCTGTTTGGGAGGCATGACCTCTTTAAAGGCGTCCACAAAAAGGGCCAGGTTTTTCCCTTGCATGAGGAACTGGTCGATTTGAAAGAGCTCATAATCGGAAAAGTCTTCCGTTGGCCGCGCAATCACGAGGCAGTCAATGCTCTCCGGGATCGTGCCGTCTTTGAGATTAATATCCTTGATGGTGTAGTTTTGTGATACCAGGGTACGGAAGTTGTTGACAGCATCCTGCTGCTGCCCCATTGGATCCACCAGCGAGGCCTCCGAGACTTTGAGTGCGCCATGATCTGACAGAAAGCCGAGGTCTTCGTTGATGTCAATGAGTGATTCTACACCCTCGTTGATGATTTCTTCCATATCGTTCATATCGACCATCTGATAACGCCTCCCGATGAGAGGAATCTGTAAAACCTGGATGAGCGGGATTGTCACTGCTTTGTCCCTGTATTCCATCACAAGCCCGATAGTGCCATTACCCGGTTGAATTTGCCCACCGGAAAGCGCCGGCCATCTAAGGCTCATTAGATTGTATTTATTTGATTCCACTTCCAGACTCTCGTCCTTTGTGGGATCCAGATATTTGAATTCCAGTTGCCCGTAGTTCTTGTCGTTCACCTTTCTTACAGTGTTTTCCAGTTTACCAGAGAGTTTCGGTAGTTCGTTCAGACCCATGAATGGTGCTACGAGATTCAGGGAAGAGGAGAGAAATAGCTTGATCCGTATTTTTTCCGGCAGGCTCAGGAGGGCACTGACTTTGTTGTTCAGTTTTCGGATGGCTGTTGTGAGTTCATACTCCAGCCCATCCGTGGAAGTAATCGTCGGAATCCTTTCGATTATGTCGCCATGAATCAGCACCAGGCCCATATATGCCTTCTGAAACTTGACCTCATCTTTTTCGATAGCCTGAATCTGAACAGGATAAATCCCATAGCTATTCGCCAACTCCTGGTTTGCCCTGGTTTTCTCGCTGATGTCGCCCTCCTCAGGGCTGACATCATAAAAACGGTAGTTGAAATTCCGATTGGCATAGATGGCATATTCTTCCAGGAGGTCATGGAGATACCTCTCTGTGCTGTTATGTGGTGGGGGCAGGTTCTTGGTAAAAAAAACGTTGATAGTCAGCGGTTCCGAGAGCGTAGACACCACCTGTTGGCTCGCTTTGGAAATCGAGTATATCCTGTTTCCGGTCAGGTCAACCCTGAAAAAGAGAGTAATACCGGCCACATTAATCAGGACGATGACAACCAGGTATGCGAAAAATTTGACATAATTTCCCGATCTATTCTTCAGACCCATTTCTGTCCTCCTGCAAATGCTCTTCGCAAAGACGCAGAGCACGCTGAGTTTGAGTACTGTTTTTTATCCAGATTTCTTTGCGCCCTTTGCTTCACGGCGGTGAACTGTTACGTTCTCACTAAGTCCGTTCCTGCATGGCCAGGTGGGCCGCGTAAAGACCGACAAAGCTGACACTGACAAAGTACACAATGTCCCGCGAATCAAGGATGCCCTTGGAGATGTTCTCAAAGTGAAAGTCTGCCCCCAAATATTCCATAAACCCCACGAGTGATTGGGGAAGGAAGAAGAGCATTTTGTCAATCAGAGTGAGGCTAAAGCAAATGGTCACACCAATGATAAAGGCGATGATCTGGTTTCGGGTGAGCGACGAGGCAAAAAGTCCGATGGCAGAAAATGTGGCTCCAAGCAAAACAGCGCCGAGATATCCACCTGCGACCGGCCCCCAATCGAGCTCGCCAAGAAAAGATACAGTGATGGGATACGTGAGCGTTGGGACCAGCATGGCAGCGATGAATGCAACCGCGGCCAGGAATTTGCCCAAAACCACATCGCCAAATGTCACCGGCATGGTAAGGAGTGTCTCATAGGAGCCCACATTTAGCTCTTCTGAAAAAAGTCGCATGGTGATAGCCGGGACCACGAACGAAAAGATAATGGGTAGCATGCCAAAGAAGTTTCTCAGATTTGCCTGACCATAGAGAAAAAAGGTTGTAAAAAAGAACCACCCTGTCACAAGAAGAAAAATCGATATCACGATATAGGCGATGGGGGATATGAAATATGAGGTAAATTCCTTTTTGAAAATATGTCTGACCTGTCGCATATCAGTTCTCCTTAGTAAGATCTCGAAATATGGTCTCAAGTGTCTTGGTTTCCTGACGAAGTTCCAGGAGAATCCACTCTGTCTCTTTGATTTTTCCGTAGATCGCCCCTCGCAGATCCTTAGATGCCTGGCAGGTAAGTTTCACATGCAAGATGTTCTCTTCTCCCGCCTGCTCTGTATTGACAAGCGCAATCTCCACAATGCCGTCAATGGAATGAAGTTCTTTTTTCACGGAATCAAAGCGTGCGTTCTGAAGGGAAATGCCGACAAGATATTCCCCTCTGGACGATTGCTTAAGGGTTTCCGTGCTGCCGTCCGCTACGATTTTGCCCTGGCTAATAATGACAATGCGGTCGCATGTTGCTTCGGCTTCGCTTAAAATATGAGTAGAGATGATGATAGTCTTTTCTTTGCCGATCTGTCTGATGATGTCCCGAATCTCAACGATCTGGTTTGGGTCCAGGCCTGAAGTCGGCTCATCCATAACCAGTATCTCCGGATCGCTCATCATGGCCTGGGCCAGGCCCACCCGTTGCTTGAAGCCCTTGGAGAGTTCGCCAATAGGTTGATGCATGACCTCGTTGAGGCCGCAGAGGTTGGCCAGATGGCGAATTCTGGAGCGTTTTTGTTCTCTATCCAGTTCCCGTATGTTTGCAACGTATTCCAGATAATCATATGCCAGCATGTCATGATAGAGAGGGGCCGATTCCGGAAGGTAACCCAAGAGCTTCTTGATCTCCAGGGCATCCTTATCAATGGTGTAGTCTTTGACGCGAATGTTGCCGGACGTGGGCCGGAGAAAACCGGTAAGCATCCTCAGCGTAGTGGTCTTGCCAGCGCCGTTGGGACCCAAGAGTCCCATGATCTCGCCTTTCTGGATGTCGAGATTAATCTGATCCACCGCACAAAGATCATGATAATATTTGGTCAGATTTTGGACATGGATCATGTCTTTCTCCTTTACGGTAGCAACTACACTTTCTTAATTGCAAAAGACTCTCAAAAGCAGATCTCGCACACAATGGTTAACCCATTTACTTTATTGTTATATCTGTGAGCAATCAAAAATAATAAACACGTTTTGCAGCTTGTCAAGGCTATCGTAGAAAATCGCCATTTTATGGCTTTGCGAAGTATAGCTCATGGGCAAGGATTAGCTTTTGCAGGGCAAGGGATTCATCAAGCAACCGCACAGGGCACAGGGCAGGTTGGGAGGATTTGGGTTCACGACATGACCATGCCCTCCTAAGAAAGGACAAAAAAAGGCCGCCCGCTTGCCATATTCTGGCAGGCGGGCAGCCCGTATTAAACTTGTTTACACGTCAATAAAAAAGCTATCTGATCGGCCACTTATGTGAGCAGGTCGTGTGCAATGCCGTGGCAGCTTCCGCAATCTGTTGCGTTCATCCCCTTGGGATGAGGTTCCCCGTGGCACCTGCTGCACGGTGGGATTTCCTTATGCGATGGATGACAATCAACACACGCGACAGGCGTATGCCTGGTGGTTTTTTGCTGCAACAGATTGTAAGCCTGTTTGTGGCACCCAGCACAAAGAGTCGATGGTGTTGCCTCAGTATAGGTTATTTCCAGTGGTTTGTGTACGGGATGGCATGCCATACAGTCTTTTGTCGCCATTTCCACTTGAGGGCTGTGGTTTTCATGGCACTCGCTGCATTCAGGTATGTATCCGTGTCTGTCAGCATGACAGTCAGCACAAGTCACAAGGGTCGTATGCCTGCTCACGTATTTTGCTATTTCACCGCCCTCTTTTGTATGGCAATCGGCGCATACGGTCTCAATCTCCGACATAGACACGGTTATATCAAGTGGTTTGTGCGGATCACCATGGCAGCGCAAGCAAGGTGTTACACTCGGGTCATCGCCATGGAACGGTCCGCCAGTCGCGCTTTGGTGACACCAGATGCACTTTGGCATGATCTCGTCATAGTTCTGCTTTCGAGGATTATAAACATGAAACTCCCTGTGACAGCGCACACACTCAAGCTGGTGCCTGAACCCTGCCTTCTTGATAGCCTGAAAGACTGAGGGATGACACCTGGCGCACTCCACTGCCGTGAGAGGTTGGATCTTTTGCTGATATATCGATGACTTTGTCATTGACTTGGGATCTTCAGACGCCCAAGCCACCCCTTCTATCCCTGCGCCAAGGGGTCCTTCCCCTGTTTCATCCGTGGCTACGGCCGAGATGCGAAGATCTTCTGCCTGCTGACCACCGAATCCATAGATCAATACTATCGCCAAGACAAAACCGACCACACCGACAATCAATTTTGATCGCATCACATTATTATCCCATCATTCCATCATTCAGTTGTGTGCAGCCCCATACCCTAAAACCCACAAGCTACAGGGCCGCGCGGACACGTTTCGGATTTAGCCTTTCAGATCATGTGCTATCCCATGGCATTGACCACAATTGGGGTATTTATCGAGTATCGCCTTGGGATGTGGGGAGCCGTGGCACGCATAGCACGGCGGTACGACTTTATGTTTATCCCGGTGACAATACGCGCAGGCAAGATCGTGGTGCTTGGTCGTATTCTTTTCAAGCTCGTGGTACGCCTGCTCGTGGCATCCCCCGCAGTAACCGGAAGAGACATCCTGGGCGTAGGCAACCTGCGTGGGCATGTGGACAGGATGACACGATATGCAGGCCTCAAACTCCATGTCTGGTGTGTGCTTTTCGTGACATTCCATACAATCCGGAATCTGCCGGTGGACGGTGTGACACTCGTTGCAAGCCACATCCGTGTGAGCACTCTTGTATTTCTTGACCTCATCACCCTGCTGCTGGTGACAGGTCAAACAGGGCTCGCTGATCTCGCCTTGCAACTTCAGTTCAAGGGGGGCGTGGGTGTCAGAGTGACAACTCCCGCAATTCTTCAGCTCATAATGCGGTTCCCCGCTGTGGCACATGCTACAATCTGGTATGGCACCTGCTCCCTCGGGGGGGTGCTCCACGTGACAGTCCAAACAGCCCACCTCGGTTTTGTGCAGTCCTCCCTTGGTGGCTATGGTTTCAGGTTGCTGCGGGTGGCACAAAACACACTGCGCATTGGTCAAGACCAGGGTTTCCGGTTGGCCACTCTCTGCGGCTACTGCTGTACCAGGGCCCCCAGCCGAGGGCCGAACACCAACCTTCTTTTCACAACCAAAAGCACAAATCAGAGCAACCATTCCGAAAATGCAAACGACAACACACATCGATCGCGCGGCAGTAAGGTTACTAAGCATTACACCTTTTTTCCTCTTCAATACGCCCATCTTTCCCCTCCTCTACGGTAACAGGCTTGCCCCGGGCCCGCCATTTTCATGTCAAGGGCCAGGATAAGCTCCAAAAATCTCTAAGTCTAAACACCCATATTCTACTAATAAACAGAGTTTTGCCTATCACCAGAACGAAATAATGTCAAGCGCTTTTTCACCGACATAATCACCATCATCGCGTCACATATTCAAGCATCCGTATCCGCTGTGCACTCAGTTTCAGTTAGAGACGAAAATACCCACTTGATCACTGTTCATCTCTTTCTATAGAGTTTCAGAAAAAGATTTTGGCAAGGCCAGAGGGAGAAATCGGAGTAAGGCGTATTGACAGTACGTCGTCGAGGATTTCGACCGATAACGCAGCCCCAATTTTTTTCTGGAAGTCTATATTACCCGTCACAAAACGCCCGCACCTGGGCCATAATCTGGTCATTGGTGAATCCGGCCATGGATATGGCAAACTTTGGACAATGGGAAGCGCATATGCCGCACTCCTTGCATGAAGCCGGGATGGTCTCTGCCTTTTTCTTTTTACCGACCCTTATAATAATGATGGATGCGTAAGGACAGAGGCCCTCGCAAATTCCGCACCCAATACAGGTCTCCAGGTCGACCGAGGCGACAATCGGCTCTGCTGTTACGTATCCCCTGGCAAGCAGAATGGCTGCCTTTGCCGCGGCAGCCTTGGCCTGTGATATTGAATCCCCAATCGATTTTGGCCAATGGGCCAGCCCGCAGATGAATATCCCTGCCACAGCAGACTCGACAGGACGGAGCTTTACGTGGGCTTCCAGAAAGAAACCCTCCGTTGTTGTGGCGGTTTTTATACCTCGGAAGGTTGCAAATTGCGTTTTTTTCGGTGAGCAATGAGCATCAAGAGCAAGGCGCGAAGGCGCGGAATAGCCAGCTAAAATCTTTCACATATTAAATTTCACAAGGCCAGAGGGAGGAGGCTGTATTGTAATACGCCGACGACCGATAACGCTGTGAAATTTAATATGTGAAAGTCTATAGTTACTTATTAATTACGTCCCGGAGATACCAAAGTTAGGCAGCCAGCCAGTTACCTACAGGGATATTCGCTTGTTTCATGATTTCTTTCACCAGCTCAGGGGATATTTCTTTCCCATGAGGGTTTGGAATGGTCTGTCTATAAGCGCCTCGTTTCATATAACTGTGCTTGCCTCCGGGAAACGGACCGGCGAAACCGAGTATGCGAAGCTTGCGTATCAATTCGGCTCGCGAGCAGGCAGGTATTTTAGGCATAAGCCGCGTTCTTCGGAGCAGCATTTTGCTCTACCTGCTCAACAGCAGTCACTAACTTAAATCCATTGACCACAGGCATTTCTTGCCTTTCTCTTAGCCCAACGGTAAGCCAAAGCTCGATAGCATCTATAAGATTCTCCCGTGCCTCTTCAAAGTTGTCGCCCTGTGTCATACATCCCGGCAACACAGAAGTGATTGCCACCACACAGCCAACTTCGGCATCCGTCTTATATTCTGCAGTTTTGAGGATTTCCTTTACATAGTCTTTGAAGCCTACGTGTTTCATCTTCTTTCTTCACCTCATTAATAGTAGATTTTGCCATGTTATCAGCGGTCAACCTAACGTCGTGCTTCACTTTTCGGCGCGTAAGAGCCGATAAAGTGCAAACACTTGTTCGGCATCCGATTATTTCAGTGGTGCTTTCGATAACACTACATCATCAACCCAGACTGTACCTTTGCCGTTGATAACGAGATTGAGGACGACTTTATCGGGTTTCTGTCCCTTTTGAAACATGAATGGAGTCTGGATGGACTTCCAATCTGATTTCCCTTTGATTGGGTCATTCATTCCTTTTGAAAAATACTGGCCGCCGCCGACGTGTGCCCACATTTCCAAAAAGGCAACGCCGTCGAGTTCGCTTTTAACTTTGGCCTTATAGATAAGTTTGGCATTCTCAATCTCCAATCCGGTGACTTCGCCAAGGCACACAGTTGTGGGATGCTTCGTTGTGATTCTGACAGAACCCTTGCCTTCTGTTTTCACCTTTGAATCTGTTTGGATGGTTGTGCCGATGGAAGAAGCATCGTCCAAGCTCAATTTCTTCAAATCGTCGGCAAGGGATAGACTGGAAACCAATGCCAAGATGATCACGATTGTGAATGTACGTTTCATTCTTTTTCCTTTCTAGCGTTTTCAGGGTTTGCTTAAGCGATTTTTTAGACCTTTTCGATGCTATATAAACCATTGCCAGTGGATCTTTGAGAGATTCCCCCACACATCACTGCCACCTTTTGAGTTTTGGAATGAATCCATTAGCCATTGCTTTTGCTTGAGCTTCAGGCATATTCATTTTTGTCTTCATGATTCCAACAACACTTTCAATCATTTTGTTCATAGTAATTGTAGTATCTGTGAATTGCCCATTTTGAAAGCAGAAGTGGCAATAGTCGTTAATCTTGAATCCTTCTGCAGTTGTACCAAAATCATCGGGTTTCTCCATAGGCATTCCACAACTTTGACAAAAGGGGCCTTTAGGTTGTTGTGTCGCCATATCCTTACCCTCCTTCCTTTTTATATTGGGTCTAACAAGTTATTCTATGGTTTCTGGATAACTCCACGGTTTAAGGAGGTTTTCATGTCTCCAAGCGGCAACGATTTTTCTGCTCTCAGGCCGGCCGTTGGGTACTGCCCCCCATCCCAAGTCGCCTTATGTGCTGTATATCAGTATAAATAACTTGACAAGCTCTTTCTGATATTTTGGCTTAACCATTTCACCTCAGGGATTCCAAAGTAAATGAAGGGATTACTCATTGCCCTTACCTTTGTCCTGGCCACCAATTCCTGGCATTCCACAACAGGAAGTGCCGATTCCCTGCTTGACACACAACTCGGATAATGCCATTATTGGCCATCAAAAAAGCAACTTCCGGATGGCCTCACCGTCACAGCATGCACTGCGGTCTATGCTGTAGGCTTTAAGATAAAGATTATGGATGCGTTATCGGTCGTCAACGTACGACGAGTACGCCTTCCTCCCTCCGGCCTTCCCAAAATCTTAATCTTAAAGCCTATGTCATCGTGAAAGACGACACTTTTTCGCAAACAGAACCCCACGATTTCCTGACCAGCGTCACGTGGCCTTTGACCAAAACCGACAGATTAGATGAAAAAAACAACAGATACTGGAAACATTGGGCCGTCCGATATGCCTTTGGCGGCGGCAGGATCAAAGCAGGCTTCTGAACAAACTCTGAATCTCAATTATGGCCACTACTTTCTGTTTTTTCTTCTTATTCTGATTTTTGTTGCCTGCTATCATATCATCAAGCCCTATCTGCACACGATCATTCTTGCATTGATTCTCGCTACAATTTTTAATCCCATCCATCAAAAGATCGCTATATTTGTAAAGGGAAGAAGAAACCTGGCAGCATTACTATCCTGTCTAGTCCTGACTCTTGTTGTGGTGCTCCCCCTGGTGTTCATGTTTTTTGCCCTCATACAGCAGGGCATTCAATCGTTTAATGCCATCTATGACTGGATAGCCGCAGGCCGATATGAACAGCTACTGGCACATCCGGCTGTTACAAAGGTAGTTGGATGGGTTGACAGTTGGTTACCCGATATTCAGAAGATCTTCCCTGATGTTGAACCGGACAGACTAAAGATCGACAAGATATTGCTGGGGATAACTTCCTCGGTTGGCAAGATCCTTATCAACCAGGGGGGACACCTGGTCGGGAATCTTACCTCCCTCATCGGCAAGTTCTTTCTGATGATATTTACCTTTTTCTTTTTTGTTCGGGATGAAGAGAGGATATTTGCAGCAGTTCTCCATCTGATTCCCCTTAGCACCAGCCACGAAAATGAAATTGTTCTGAAGGTGAAAACGGTGGCCCGGTCCGCGCTCCTTGGAACGCTTGTAACAGCGGTTGCCCAGGGGGCAGCAGGCAGCCTGGCGTTCTGGATTTGCGGACTACCCGCCATATTTTGGGGAATGGTAATGGCCTTTGCCTCTCTCATACCCCTTGTCGGAACCGCTCTGATCTGGGTGCCTGCCGCCGGATATCTTTTTCTTTCAGGAGAGTGGGGTTATGGTATTTTCATGGTAACCTGGTGTGCTGTTGTGGTCGGTATGATCGACAATTTTGTTAGGCCGCTCTTTATGCAGGGGGCTGCGGACATGAGTACCCTGCTGATTTTCTTTGCAATCCTGGGGGGAATAAACTACTTTGGCCTTATCGGTTTACTCTACGGCCCCCTGATATTTGGGCTGGCAATGGTGTTTCTGCACATCTACAATCTGGAATTTGGATCCTTTCTAAACAACCAGGACAGGAGTTGATATTTTTTCCTCACGAAGTATGTATGCAGACCAGGGCCGCTATATTTCATCCAGGAGGAATACATTCTTTCAAATATTATACACTACCTGGAAATCTATAAAAGGGGATTTTTGAGACAAACACTTAAAGTGCATCATACAGCCCCAAGTACTGGTTATTTTTCCTTCCTTATCCTTATGGCCCTGGCATGCGCTGATAGCCCCTCGATTTGTGCCAATCTGATGATGTCTTCGCTATCTTTCTTTAAGGCTTTTTCAGCGTAATAGATAACGCTGGTTTTCTTTATGAAGTGATCCACTGAAAGGGCTGAGGCAAAACGAGCGGTGCCTGCTGTGGGAAGCACATGGTTAGGTCCTGCCATGTAGTCCCCAACAGGCTCAGGTGTATGAGGCCCGAGAAAGATTGCTCCCGCATTTTCGACATTGCCAAGGTATTGAAATGGCTCTTCAAGGTGAAGTTCCAGGTGCTCGGGGGCGATTTGATTTGCCAGGTCAAAACCAGTGGCAAGATCCGGCACTACGATCACGGCACCATAGGCTTTTACGGATGCCTCGGCAATGGACCTTCGCGGCAGGTCTTTTAACTGCTCTATGAGGGTGTCGGACACTGCCTCTGCCAGGGCCTGTGATGGTGTGATCAGGATAGCAGAAGCAAGCGGGTCATGCTCGGCCTGGGACAAAAGATCTGCTGCGACATACTGTGCGTTTGCTGTTTCATCTGCAATAACAAGAACTTCGCTAGGGCCCGCGATCATGTCAATCCCCACCGTGCCGGATACGAGTTGCTTGGCAAGGGTCACATAGATGTTGCCCGGCCCTACGATCACGTCCACCCGCCGAACCGTTTCCGTACCATAGGCAAGGGCTGCGATTCCCCAGGCGCTTCCGGCCTTATAGATGGTCTCCACCCCCACCCTTTGGGCTGCTACGAGGAGATGCGGGTTTACTTGACCGCTCTTGGTCGGCGGGGTCGTGATTGAAATATTTCTCACTTCTGCAATCCTGGCAGGGATGCACCCCATGAGAACAGAGGATACCAAAGGTGTTTCGCCCCCGCGTCCGCCTGGCACATACACGCCGGCCGCGTTTACGGGCAGGACAAGTTGTCCCAGCACGGTTCCGTCAGCATTGGTCGTGAACCAGGACTGCTGAGTCTGGTGAGTGTGAAACGCTTCGATTTTTCTTGCAGCCTTGTTGAGGCTTCTTAAGAATTCCTTATCCACACTACCACGGGCTGCTTTGATTTCGTCTTTTGTCACCTTTAGGGCGTCTGCAGTGAGCTTAGGGGCATCGAAGCGGTTGATATAGTCGATCAATGCCTTGTCCTTGTTTTTTTGGACATCTTTAAGGATTCTTTTAACAGCCTGCACGTCTTGGGACTTATAGCCAAGATGCCGGTTGGAAATAGCATCCAGCTTTTTCATGGCAGCCGGTGATGGGTATTTGAAGATTTTCATGATGGTTCCTTTACCTAATCTAGTGCTTGATCGAAAACCTCTTTTTCTGTCAAAAATACGAAATAAGAAGCACGAAATACTAAACAATAACCAAAAAACGAATGTCCCAATGACAAAAACATCGCATTTCCAATGTGTTAGTTTAGGTCATTGTAACTTCTCAAAAAGCTCGGGTAATCTCCCGATAATCACTAATATGTTGCTACGTAGGGCAAGGTGAACCGCTGAATCCCGCCTATGGCGGGACCATTTCAATTGATACCTAACCAGCCAGCTACTTAACCGAAGTTCATGCCCCCCAAAAAAGTATTGTGGAATATCAAGCCCTTAGCGGACAGTCAAGCCTCGTTTTGACACTACAGATTTGAATCAACTACAAGATTGTTTTCACTTT
>JAUVJO010000423.1 GCA_030592345.1 Deltaproteobacteria bacterium | reverse complement strand
TTTATCAAAAGGGGAAACGAATAAAGCTGCCCGGCCTTACTATTATAATTACAAGGAATTATTTGTCCTACTGTAGAATCGGTATCAGTGCCGGCAGAAAAATTGGTGGAGCTACCAAGAGAAACAGAGCCAAAAGGCTGATCAGGGAGTTATTCCGCACGAACAAGCGGATTTTTCCCACTGGTCATGATCTGGTTTTTGTGCCATACAGGAAATTTTTCCACCTTGATTGGAATGAACTCAAGAGCAATCTTGTCAAGGCATTTGATGCCTCGAACAGGTGTGAATAATTGAATACTAAGACCATGTTGAGCAAATTCATCATTTTTTTCATTAGAATATACAGGCTATTGTTTTCCCCTATTTTACCAAGGTCTTGCCGTTTCTTTCCGAGCTGCTCCCGATACGCTGAGGAGGCCATTGTTAAACACGGTCCTATTACAGGTATTGTGTTGGCTACCAAACGACTCCTAAGGTGTCATCCCTGGACTCCGGGCGGATACGACCCTGTCCCCTGATTGCCGGTTTACGTTAAGAAGGCCCTTCACAGCAAAAAATGGTTGCTTGATTAGCCGTTTGCAAAACTCCAATTAAAAACCGGAGATGGAGTTGAGAAGACGGCTCTGATGATTAAGGTTTACTACAATGGATTCACGTACATTAATAGCGTTAGTTTTGTCTATAGCAGTATTGATTGGGTTTCAGTTTTTCTTTGGTGGCGATGTATCACAACCACCTCGTGAAAAAACCGGTGTTGGGAATGTCCCTGCCACAGGTGTCAGTGAGCAAGCCCCAGACCATGAATATGGGGAACGCATTCGCACTGATGGGGGCGCCATTGTTTCTACCCTGAGCGGTATAAGAAGTCCTGATATTCCAGTTGACACAAAGGCACCCCTTCGCAAGGCAAGAGACATCACTGTGGAAACGGATCTTTACCGACTCGTTTTCTCGGAAAGAGGGGGCACAGTTAAAAAATACCTCTTAAAGCAATACCTGACAACGCTTTCAGATGACGCCGCTCCTGTGAATTTGATCGATGTCTCTCCCTTGCATCTACCCCTTGGGCTTCAAATGGAATCTCAGCCTCCGGTAGACCTGTCTTCCCAATTCTTTGAACCGGATAAGGAAGGCCTGAAACTTACAAGGGCCGGAGAGGAAGCACAACTGAAGTTTACCTGTAATATGTCCAATGGCATTAAAATCACAAGGGCATACACATTCCACCAGGGAAGTTACTGGATAGATCTATCTGTTTATTTATCAGGGGCGGGGACCATCCCAGCCACGTTATGCTTATACAATAAACCCGGCAAGGGAGGAAGTGGATTAAGTGGACTCACATATAGTAGATTTACATTTACAGGTCCTTCCTATTACGCCAAAAATGAGTTGCATGAAATAAAACTGGACGACATCGGGGAAAAACATGCCTACACAGGTCCGGTTGACTGGATGGGTTACGGCGACGACTATTTCATGACAGCTTTGATCCCGATTGTCAGCGAGGGCCCATGGAATGTATTGATTGAGAAAAAAGAGGCTGACGGTCTGACTGAGAGCCGACTGACTGCACTCAAGCCATCTCCTAAAGGCGTAGGGCAAGGAGTTGAGGTCTTAAATCTGGGAATATATTTCGGACCAAAAGATATCGACCGCCTGAACGCCCTGGGGCACAATCTTTCTAAGGCCATAAATTTTGGTTGGTTTGATCCAATTGCCAAGCCCCTTCTGTACTTTCTTAAATTCCTTTATCGATATATTCATAATTATGGCCTGGCCATAATTATTGTTACCATACTGATCAAGGTTGCCTTCTGGCCCCTGGCGCAAAAAAGTGCCAAGTCCATGAAGACCATGCAAAAGCTGCAGCCAAAAATGGCTAAGCTTAAGGAAAAGTATGGGAAAGATAAAGAAAAAATGAACAAGGAGCTCATGCAGCTCTATAAAACCTACAAGGTGAATCCTATGGGCGGCTGTCTGCCCATGCTGCTGCAGATCCCGGTATTTTTTGCCTTATACAAGGTATTGCTTCAATCAATAGAGGTGCGTCATGCCCCTTTCATGCTGTGGATAAACGACCTTTCAGCTCCTGACCGTCTAATGATACCCGGGGTAAACATTCCTTACCTGGGAGGCATACCAGTACTTAC
>JAUVJO010000021.1 GCA_030592345.1 Deltaproteobacteria bacterium | reverse complement strand
TGACAAATCGTTTATGAATTTTATGAGCTTTGGATCACGCTTTACCTTCAGCCAAAGCTTTTTAACTTTCAGCAGGATGTCATGGTCATATTGCAAATCAGTTCTTAATTTTTTTCTAAAATCTTTGCTCTTATATTTTTCCGCTCTGCCTTCATCTATTAATCGCTGAACTGCTTTGTCATCATCGTTTTCGAGGAGTTCAAATATCTTGTTTGTGTGCTTCTTACTTACATAAACATTGCCATTATCAAACTCTTTTATGAACATTTCGTATGAATGCAGGAATCTGTCCACTGAATTTCTAAAGGCAAAGAAACTGCTTTCCAGCCGCTTGACAAGCAGGATTTTCATAAATTTACCCATATTTTCCTGAGACTGCTTTTCAAGCTGGTCAATTTTGCCTTCATAATAGAGCATGGGCTTATAGCGTGCATATTTGAATTTATTGGCAATCATGTCGATGGTTTTATTGAAAATATTGTCTTCTTCATCATTGAGTTCATAGAATAGCGGTTCCGGTTTTTTAACCTCCGGAAATTTAAGGCCCTGTTCTTTTATGTCATTTTCGAAATATTTTTCAATTTCAGTTCTGGTGCGGCGCACCATTAGATATTTAAGAACTTTATTGCGTATTTTCCGTGAGTTTGCTTTTACAGTATTTATGTATTCTTCATAGTCTTTCTTCCTGTCCAGTTTTTTTAGCTTTTTGCCAAGACCGTTAAAAAATGTTTCCAGGTCAGGCAGATTAGGAATAGTGCTTTTTTTGGCTTTTTGAAACAGCTTAAGAAGACTTAGGATATCTTTTGGGGTATTGTTGTAAGGGGTTGCCGTTACCAGGACAACTCTTTTCCCGCGGCATATTTCCGCTAATTTCTCGTAGCTTATTGTTGTTTCGGTTCGAAAACGATGTGCCTCATCTATGATAATATTTGTGTATTTGTCTGTTCCTCTATGAAGCAGGTGGTCCAATTTGCCGATAGATTCAAAATCTGCTTGGACTCTGAAGTCTGAAAAAACATTTGTCCAGGAGCCTGGATTGGATTTTCCGAGAAGCGCCGGCGGAGCGATAACAAGCGTTCTGCTATCCAGTTGACCTGCCAGCATTGCCGAAATGTATGTTTTCCCCAGACCCACAACATCGGATACAAAAACGCCGCCATATTCAAGAAGTATCTTTTTGGCGTTTAGGACCGCCTGCTCCTGATATTCAAGTTTTTTAAATTCCTGCGGAAGATATTTGAGAGATATCTTATCGATCTGGCTGAGTTCATCCTTGAAATACTCGTAGAGAAATTTCAGATATAACTGAAAAGGCGTGATATTTTGACTGAGCCAGGTCTTTTCCTGAATGGTCTGAACATACTTTTCGCTAACATCTACAGCGTTATTCCATAATTCCTCAAATTTATTTTTAGCAAAATCATAGTCGCTTCTGTTTTTCAGCTCCACGTTGAATTCAAGATTGTCAACCAGCCCTGCCTGTGTAAAATTGCTGGAGCCTGTAATAACGCGTCCAACATCCCTGTCGCCTTCTGCAAATGTCATAATATAGAGTTTAGCGTGTATATTCTGTGATGGATAAGCCCTTAATTCCAGCTTGCCGCTTCCAACCCATTTTATAAATTTATTTACGCCTTCTTCAACTTTCCTGTTGTCCTCAGAATCTTCCATTTCTTTTTGAACAAGGTTTTCAACTTCCTGTTTAGTTTCAGCGTGTGAGAAATCAATTTGTTGCTGCCTAGGTTTATTAGCCTTTTCTATTAAGTCAAAAGTTTGCCTGCTTGTGCTGATCCCAATAAGAATTCTTATCTTTTCTGTATTTTCCAAAGACTGGTATATGGCATGAAAGCCGCTGGAATAGAAGTAACCCACAAGGCAGTCAAAGAATGAAGTGTCTTTAATAAGGACTTCAAATCTGTCTTTTAGGCTTTGATTTTCTTCGTTAGTAATAAATGATAAGTCAGTATTCATAAATATCCTTGAATGTGGGGGACGTTGCCAATTTATACAATATATTTCACTGGCAGGACCCTTTCATGGCTTCCGTGTCCAATCCCCCGTTTTATAAAAATTGAATGTGGCTCAATTCCACGTACCATAACGTCATGTAGGACACCAGACGCATCGAGCCTAACTTGTCTCTGCTATGAGGACAATGTGTCTTCATAATTAATCGGCAATGTTACTGATCGCTTGTGCCTGCTGTTTATCCATAGTTAGTCCTTAAATATATCTTTCAGCGTCTTTTTTGACCCATTTGGCCTTCAACGCTCATCATAACTGACCCATTTGTGCTCATTTAAATTAACCCATCCCATGCACAGCTGTTTCTATGTACTGGTGTAATAGTAGTGGAGCGTGGTTCTAGGGGACGCCATTTATGAATGAACTTATGGGCATTTTTTAACCTTTTTGACTTCTTCAGATTTGTGGGTAGAGTGAAGCGAAACCCAACCTACCTGGCTAGCTTGCTTCCATAGCAGATTGAGTTTCAAGGGTTTTAAATTCAATTTTTCGTGTTTGTGTAATACGATGGGAAGCATCGAGAATCTCCAAAGAAATCAAATTTTCTTCACGATCGTAGTCCAAAATCACACCTGGTTTATCTTCGTCGCTTTCAGCAACAGAAATCCCTTCCTTGAAAATTACACTTAGCGTATCTGTCCTGGGATCATAGGATACTTTCATAAGTCCTCCCTCCAGTATTTTTCTATCTTGATGGTTACCGGAAATATGTTGTCCCATCTGGTTTCAGTTAAGCAGTGTGGAACTTGGGGATATCCTTTAGAAACTAAATAAATGCTTTCTCGACCAAAGTTATTTACTTATTTAAAGACGTTATCCCCCTGGGTTGCTGAACCGGGACATGGCCCCACCATATATGTCCCCCAACATGCCCGGTTGTTTTCCGAGTGCCCGAAGGGTTGCCATGTAGTGGTCCGTCAGATCAACCCCCGATTTTTCCCTTAGAACAGGCCATGCATGTTCCAGAGGTATTTCCGCCCCTTTCTCCTCGATCATCTTGAGAAACAAGAGGTAGGTCAACTGCTCGATGTAATCGCCGTAGTCGATCCCGTCATGCCGCAGGGTGTGACAGAATCCCCAAAGTTTGCCTACTATGTCGGCCATGGGTTTTTTCTAAATGTTTTTTGACAGAATTGACAGAATTATCACGATTTTTTTTCGCTTGCCGTAGACGGCCCGGCGTTCCTTGACCTCAAAACCAATCTTCTTTCGCGGCTTTTCGGGTGGGACCATTAAAGCACGTATAGCATCAAAGACCACCTTGAACTGCTCCTCATATTTCTTTTCCATTTCTTCCAATTTACGAGCAAGGCTCTTGTTAGAAGACAGCATTTGGCGTAGACGCACAAACGCACGCATGATGGCTATATTGACTTCGATAGCACGTTCACTTTTCAAGACGCTTGAGAGCATGGCCACGCCCAGTTCCGTGAAAGCCATGGGTTCATACCTTAAACCCATTTTGTCACTATTGGAGGTCACAAATTGTGACCTCCAATTCTCGAATTCCTTTTTAGATAATTCGAACATGAAATCCGAAGGGAAACGTTTTGCGATTCAAGCGGCTCAAAAAGCAGGCCACCGCCTGGCTGACCGCTGACCTCGCATGCTGTTCCCCCTGTTCAGCGGGTCTGCTTAAGGACTAAGTTGCTCTGTTTCTTAATGATTTAGGGAGTTTTTATCAGGAACAAATACCAAAGTAAAGCCCAAAGCCCCGGCTAAATCTGTTTTATAATACATCGTTGCGACAGATAAGGTCATACCGATTTTGGATTGCAGATTGGGGATCAAATTTATGGAGATCCTTGGTGGAAACACAGGTTACAAAAGTTATGAAGGCTCTGTAACTGGTCGACTCAGGAGTCGAGTCGAGGCAGGGGGAGTTTGATGAACTTGATTCCTTCCTTTTCAAGTGTTTCCTCTTCAGTCTGGGTGCTGGTTCCCCTGATGTTCCGCTTCTCGGAAACACCGTAATGCATTTTTAATGCCTCTCGCGAAAAATTAGTGCCCACGTTTTCAAAGTTTTTTTCCAAAAAATCCAGGACCTTGTGAGGTTCCCATTGGTCCACGGCCTTGTCTGACGTTTTTGGCTGTTCGGCTTGAGAGACGACTGACTTAATGGCAAAGGTTGAGGGAACGACCACCACAGCAGTGTCGTTGCACACAGGACAGGTAATAAGCCTTTTGTGCTTTTGATCTTCGAAGGCATTGATATCTTTGAACCACCCTTCAAAGGTATGGCCATTTGTACATTCCAGATCATAGACAATCATGTGAGTCGCCCTCTACATCTATTATATAACACCTTGATCCATTGATTCCAAAGGAAATTATTGACACAGCTCGAATTCTTCAATAGAAAAACAATCTCAACCGGCATCTGCCCGAACCTTATTTCCCTGACCACAAATTTGGAAACTTATGATTTTGAATCTATATACCTCGAAAGGCCACAAATAACGATTTTTCGCTGGCCATGAACACCAATAGCTGCGTTGCTCAGGCTTGCAATAGCCTGCTATTCCGCGCCCTCGCGCCTTGCTCTTGATGCTCATTGCTCACCGAAAAAAAACGCAATTTGCAACCTTCCGAGGTATAGATCCTTTGATTGTCGGCGAAACGAGGCAAGACTTTGGTTTAGTGACGAGGAGTGAGCCATGCGGTACGACGTTGATTTCCTGGTGATTGGGACTGGGATAGCAGGTCTGACCTTTGCCCTGAAGGTGGCTGAGTTTGGTCGGGTCGCCATAGTGACCAAGAAAGATGCTGCCGAAACGAGCACCAATTATGCCCAGGGGGGTATTGCCTCGGTATTTGGCCAATTCGATTCCTTTGAGCTTCATATTCGCGACACCTTGGAATCGGGAGACGGGCTGTGCAAGGAAGCTGTTGTAGAAATGGTTGTTAAGGACGGTCCAAAACGGATCCGAGAACTCATGGATTGGGGGGTCGCTTTTACCAGGGACCACTCAGGTGAGCTGAAGCTGGATCTCGGGCTCGAGGGGGGGCATTCTCAGAAAAGGATTGTGCATGCCGGAGACCTTACAGGCCATGTCATCGAACAGGCGCTCTTGGAATGCGTCAGAAGCCACAGCAACATTGAGATTTTTGAAAACCACATTGCCGTGGACCTGATTACCTATTCCACCAGGGTCAAACGCGGGGTCGTGACCGCCGCCCATGAGGACTTGTGCTGCGGCGCCTATGTGCTGGCTGTCAATACAAATGAGGTTCAGACCGTACCTGCAAAGATCACCGTGCTGGCTACTGGCGGGGCCGGCAAGGTCTACCTTTACACAAGCAATCCGGACATAGCCACAGGCGATGGTATTTCTATGGCCTACCGGGCAGGGGCCCTTGTGGCCAACCTGGAATTTGTCCAATTTCATCCTACCTGCCTTTATCATCCTGAAGCAAAAAACTTTCTCATTTCAGAGGCGGTCAGGGGAGAAGGTGGCATCCTGATTGATTTGCAAGGCCGCGCCTTCATGGAAGACTATGACCCCAAAAAAGACCTTGCATGCCGGGATGTGGCGGCCCGTGCTATCGACTTTGAATTGAAAAAAAGCGGAGACGACTGCGTCTTTCTGGACATAACCCACAAAGCCCCTGACTTTGTGCGGGAACGTTTTCCAAACATCTATCAGACGTGCCTTTCCTTTGGCATAGACATGACCAAAGAGCCGATCCCAGTGGTCCCTGCGGCCCATTACATGTGCGGCGGGGTTTTGGTGGACATGGACGGCCAGACAGACATAGAAAGGCTCTATACGGTGGGAGAGACTGCGTGCACCGGGCTTCATGGCGCCAACCGTCTTGCCAGTAACTCCTTGCTCGAGGCCCTGGTTTATGCACACCGGGCGGCAGAGCAGGCAGTAAAAGACCTGGGGTCGATCAATACCGAGGTGTTTGGAGATTTGCCTCCCTGGGATCCCATGGGCACTACAGACAGTGATGAGACGATCGTGGTTTCACATAACTGGGATGAGATTCGACGGCTCATGTGGAACTATGTGGGAATCGTGCGCTCCGACAAGCGCTTGTTGCGGGCAAAAAACCGCATAGAAAACATCCAGAAGGAGATCCAGGAATATTATTGGGATTTCAAAATCACCTCAGATTTGATTGAGCTACGCAACATCGCCATGGTGGCCGAACTCATCATCCAGAGTGCCATGTTAAGAAAGGAAAGCCGCGGGTTGCACTATAACATCCAGTACCCTGAAAAAGATGACCGATTCTGGCTTAAAGATAGTGTACTGCGCCAGCCCTTTGTAGGATAGGTATGGACAGTTATGGGGCGTATCTAAAAGTTGGGGGGGGGAGACAACAACTTTTCCGCGTCCTTCTGGAAGAAAGAAAGTGAGTCCCGCTTTCAGCGGGATTAAGGACTTGAAGAAACAGTTTTGTTATTGAAAGAAAGTGAGTCCCGCCTTTAGCGGGATTAAGCAGTGCGCCTCCGGCTCAACATATTTTAAATTGGCAGAATACCTTAACTTTAGGCACTTTAGCTCACTTTAGGCACTTAATGTACTCCACAAATGCGGCGCAGGTCGTTTCAAGAGCATGCATCCCCCAAGAGTTCTGGATACGCCCGCAGTTATGTTCTTAATCTCGGGCCAGCTCTGGCGACTTCAGGCGGGGCGTCCGGGAATTTTTTCTCGAAGTTCTTCACAAAATAGGTCGCAAGTTCTCTGGACTTGTCCCGGTATTCGGCTACGCTTTTCCATGTTTTCCAGGGTCTGAGCATTACGGGATCCGGGAGGCCGGAGCAGCTCGTGATCATCTCAAGGCCCAGATCTTCATGCCTTTCACTCTTGGCATATTGAAGTTCTCCCCGGATGGCCGCTGCAATCATTTCCCGGCTGTCCGTGATGTTAATCCTGTTTCCTGTGCCATAAGGGCCCTCGGTCCAACCGGTATTCACCAAATAGACCTTTGTGTTGTGCTCTCTGATGCGTCTTCCCAGAAGTTCAGCATAGGTTAAGAGCTTGAGCGGCATAAAAGGGAGACCGAAACAGGGGGAGAACGTTGGCACCGGTTCTGTGATGCCCACCTCAGTGCCTGCCAGCTTGCTGGTATAGCCGGACAGGAAATGATACATGGCCTGCTCGGGACTGAGCCTTGAAATCGGAGGAATCACCCCAAAGGCATCTGCCGTCAGAAAGAATATGACCTTTGGATGGTCCCCAACACCCGTGAAACTCACATTATCTATATATTTGCAAGGATAAGAGCCCCTTGTGTTCTCAGTGATAGACGAGTCCTTAAAGTCGAGGACCCCATCATTTACGACCACATTTTCTGCCAGGGCACCAAATTTGCCGACAGCGATCCATATGTCCCGTTCCTTGACCCTGTCAAGGTTGATCAGCTTTGCGTAACAGCCCCCCTCAAAATTAAAGATACCGTAAGGAGACCATCCGTGCTCGTCGTCGCCGATGAGTTTTCTGCGGGGATCAGCCGAGAGCGACGTCTTGCCTGTACCGGACAGACCGAAGAACAGTGCCACATCTCCTTCTTCGCCCTTATTGGCTCCGCAGTGCATGGGAAACACGTCCATGAATGGGAGCAGGTAGTTGAGCAGCGAGAAAACAGCCTTTTTGGCCTCACCACAGTAACCCAATCCCCCGACGAAGATCTTTTGATTCAGACAGTCTATGATACCGAATCCATTCGAATTGAGACCATATCTTTTGGGCTCACGAAGCCTGAATCCGGGTGCAAAGAGGACATGAATAGGTTTATTCGGGATCTCTTTGGTCGTAGCGGGCAGGTCTCGAAATGCGTTGTTGGCAAACAGGGCATAAGTAGGCGATTCGGTCACAAAGTACAGCGGGAACCCGTACATACGGTCAGCGCAGGCGAGCCGGTGTTGCAGGTAAAGGACTGGCTGGGCGCTCAGGTACTTCGTGATTTGATCATACAGTCGAAGTGCCACCTTAGGTTCGATGCGTTGGTTGATGGGGATGTTCGCCTCTCCAGCAGAGACTTCCCAGTCAATATGGTCGTGGATTTCAGGATAGTCCACGATAAATCGGTCCTGAGGGGACCTGCCCGTATGCCTGCCAGGGCCGTACTTCGGATGATCCTCTCTGGTCTTGATAACCAGTGTGCCCCTGCTGGTCAGTACGCTTTCGCCCTTCCGGACTGCGTGGGTGACCAGGCTGCCGACATCCAGATCGGCAATAATCTTGGCCTTTGTTTCTATACCGAGTTCCCTGATGTTGAATTGTTTTCTTCGCATGGGTTAGGTTCTCCAAGTCAGGATTTGAGATCGTGAGATAGCACACATCATAAGCAGAAAGCAAGTACTGATCATTCCCACCTGTTACCGCCTCTGTGTCTCAGGTCAATATACTGTACTGTGCCTCGCTCATTGATAAAGGAACTGACGAACCAACTCACCACGCTTATCAGAAGGGAACCGAAGATCGCAGACCAGAATCCGTGGACGTCAAAGCCGGGTATGACACCGGAGGCTATCTTGAGCATAAAGGCGTTTATCAGGAAGGTAAAAAGACCAAGGGTCAGGATGTTGACGGGAAGGGTTAAGATGATGACTATGGGTCGGAAAAAGGCATTCAGGATACCCAGCATGGCTGCTGCAAAGAAGGCAGAGAAAAAGCCGCTAACCCGTATTCCATCCAGCAAGTAGGAGGCGATAATAATGGCACCGGTCAAGATCAACCACCTAATAAGAATTCCTCTCATGAATTTCCTCCGTGAACTCGATTCCCGCAAGATCAGTGGGGTTTCGATGAATTGTTGCGCAAAATTTGTGATGTAATAACTTACCACCTCAGGTTGACAAATGGAAACAAAAAATGTCAAGAGTATGTTTTCCATTTTTTTGACTGGAATGACTCGTACAGGTGGTTTTGGCAAGGCATCGGCTATAGGCTTTAAGATAAAGATTTTGGATGCGTTATCGGTCGTCAACGTACGACGAGTACGCCTTCCTTCCTCTAGCCTTCCCAAAATCTTTATCTTAAAGCCTATATTGAAAGGATTTGACGTGCATTATACTCGACATCATGCGGTTTTCTTGACTCTTGTGCTTCTGCTTGTATCATGCGTCCCAAAGATCAAGCCGCCGGTTACAGCCCCGGAGGCACTGGTGAAGCTTCGGCCAAACCAGATTCCTGATTTCTCGGACGATATGTCGTATGACTCTCTGGAAACTGCTATTAGTCAGAGTATTAGCTATCTGGAGCGTCTCGATGCCTCAACGCTCTTTCAGGTTGGGCCGGACACGTTCACCGCCTCTCAGCTTGCCAAATCATTGAAGGTCTTTGACGAATTGATCAAACAGTCGCCTTCTGCTGACGAGTTCAGAAATGCTGTTGAGACCTCTTTTTGGGTCTACCGGTCTGTTGGAAGCGATGGGCGCGGTAAGATGCTGTTTACCGGGTATTACGAACCAACTCTTAGGGGGAGCATGCAGCCCTCGCCGGACTATCCGTATCCTGTTTACAGAAGGCCTGATGATTGGGTGAGTATTAATCTTGGTCTGTTCGATCCCAAGTATGAAGGAAAGCGGATTATCGGTCGATATGTCAATCAAACCGTTATACCGCATTTTTCACGAGAAGATATTGACGCCAAAGGATGTCTTCGACAGAAAGGGCACGAACTTCTTTGGGTCTCTGATCCAATCGACCTTTTTTTTCTCCATATTCAGGGGTCCGGGCGGGTGCTATTGGAGGACGGCACCGTGCTGCATGTCAATTATGATTGCAGCAACGGGCGCCCCTACCGGAGTATCGGGAAATTACTCATCGACGAAGGGAGTATTTCCCGGGAGGAAATGTCAATGCAGCGGCTGCGTTCTTCCCTGAGACATTGCCCAGAGGAGATGCAGCGCGTATTCAATCACAATGAAAGCTACGTTTTCTTCAGACTGGTTGATCACGGCCCCATTGGGGCCCTTGAGGTACCTCTAACCACTGGACGCTCTGTGGCCACGGATCTTCGCCTTTTCCCAAAAGCTGCACTAGCCTTTATCCAAACACAAAAACCTTTCGTGGGCGAAGATGGTGTGATAGAGTACTGGGAACCTTTTGGCCGGTTTGTTCTCAATCAAGATACTGGTGGAGCCATCCGAGGACCTGACCGGGTTGATCTTTTTTGGGGAAATGGCCCATATGCCGAGACTTCAGCAGGTCACATGATGCATGAGGGAAGGCTCTATTTTTTTGTGCTGAAAGACGTTGAGGAATAATGAGGCAAGTGTTGAGTGATTCATATTGTTTGACATCTCTTGAATAATCCATTATAAGATGCATTCACTTATGTTTTAAGATAAGGAAAGCGCACAAAGTCCCAGGAGCAATTTTGTTCTGAGTGCACCGAGGAACAGGGAGAAATCTTAACAACTATAAACAAGGAGGTAGACGGAAATGAGTATTGTAAAAAAAGCGCTACAGGCAGTATCAAAGGAACTCAAGTCGTTGGCAAAACAGACGGACAAACTGATCAAGGCTGTTGACAAACTTGAAAAGGGCCAAGGTGCCAAGAAAGCAAAAACCACGGCCAAGGCCACGGCCACGGCCAAGGCCACGGCCAAAACTACAAGAAAAGCTCCGGCAAAGAAAGCTGCCGGAAAACCCGCTGAATCGACAGCCACCGACCAGGTGCTTGGTATCATCATGAGGTCGAAGGACGGTGTTGATGTCCCCACGCTAGTCAAGAAGACAGGTCTTGAGGAAAAACAAATCAGGAATATCGTCTTCAGGGCGTTCAAGCAAGAAAGAATTAAGAGGGCTGGCAGAGGCAGTTACGTACGAGCATAAGATTTGATTTCCGAGTTTAGCCCCTGGCGAAAAAATCCGTACCAGGGGCTGGACTTTGTTTTTCAAAAGGCGAGTCGGATTTTATTATCGCACGATAACGCGCTGAACAAGATCCTTGAGTTTTACCGCCATAGCTTCGAAATCCTCGTCAGAGTAAGTGGTTTTGATCAAGAATTTCTTGTCCAGGCATTTTGAAGGTGCAAATTTTTGCAAGACGTATAGTCGTGCGCCTTTTATTAAACTTGCGATTTTTTCCAGATCCACTTTTTTCAAGAGCGATTTTACCACTGTTGTTCGAAATTCGTACTCCACACCAGAATCCATGATCGTTTCGATGCTCTTTTTGATGTTATCAGGATTGACTTTGGCTTTGGCAATATTACGATATTTTTCCAGCGGGGCTTTTACATCCATTGCGATATAATCCAAGAGCCTCCGGTTGATCAGCCGTTCAAGTACCTCGGGGCGTGATCCGTTTGTATCTATCTTGACCAAGTAACCTATGTCTTTGATACGTTCAATAAACTCGACCAAATCAGGCTGTATGGTCGGTTCGCCACCAGTGATGCTAATCGCGTCAAGCTTCCCCTTACGCTTATGTAAGAAGGAGAATATTTCTTCCTCCTGAAGGCATTCCTGGAAAAGACTGTGATCTACGAGTTCGGGATTATGACAATAAGGGCATCTGAAATTGCACCCCTGGGCAAACAGAATACCGCAGATTTTTTTCGGATAATCTATTAAAGAGAATCTTTGCCAGCCACCAATATTCATGTACTAAAAACTGAATACCTCTCTTGTTCTAAATTCTTCCTGCTTGCCTTTGTTCCATTGTTTCACAGGACGTAGATAACCCACGACGCGCGAATATATCTCACATCGTTCTTGACACTGCGGACACTCCTGTTGTTCTCCGGTTAAATACCCGTGAGTCGGGCAGATGCTGAAAGTTGGACTGAAAGTAAAATACGGCAAACGGTAATTCTCACACACCTTGCGTACCAGCAGCTTCACGCTTGCACTATCAGAAATGCGTTCGCCAGCATAGGCATGAAATACAGTCCCGCCAGTATATCTTGTCTGGATATCCTCCTGTAGATCAAGTGCCTCGAACAGATCATCCGTAAAATTGACCGGCAGTTGAGTGGAGTTGGTATAAAACGGAGGACGTTTTTCATTGTTGTGTCCATTCCCATTGGCACATATGATGTCAGGATATTTTTTATGATCAATTATTGCCAGCCTGTACGACGTCCCTTCTGCCGGCGTTGCTTCAAGGTTATAGTTATTACCAGTCTCTTTCTGAAAGTCGATTAATTTACGCCTCATGAAATCGAGTACCCTTTTCGTGAATTCCTGGCTTTCTTGATCGCCGATGTCCTTGCCTAGCAAATTCAAACATGCCTCATTCATTCCGACCAGACCGATCGTGGAAAAGTGATTCTTCCAATACTCATCAAAACGTTGATTTACCCCCCTCAGGTAATATTTCGTGTAAGGATACAGGCTCCCATCTGTAAACATCTCCAAAACTTTTCTTTTCATTTCCAGGCTTTCTTTGGCAAGGGCCATTGTTTTATCCAGGTGCATAATGAACTCGTCTTCCGTCTCGCTCATATAGCCAAGCCTGGGCATATTGATAGTCACTACCCCGATAGAGCCTGTCAGGGGGTTGGAGCCGAAAAGTCCACCTCCCCTTACCTCTAGTTCCCTGTTGTCAATACGCAACCGGCAGCACATACTCCTTGCATCTTCCGGGTTCATATCGGAATTTATGAAATTAGAAAAATAGGGCACACCGTATTTGGCCGTCATTTGCCATAGATATTCCAGGTTACGATTTTCCCAGTCAAAATCTTTTGTTATGTTATATGTGGGAATAGGAAAGGTGAAGACCCTCCCTTTGGCATCCCCGTCTGACATCACCTCCAGAAATGCCTTATTGAAAAGATCCATCTCTTTCTGAAAGTCCTGATACGTTTCTTGTTGGGCCTCACCACCGATGATGACACTTTGGTTGGCGTAGTATTGAGGAACGGTTACATCCATGGTAACATTTGTAAAAGGGGTCTGGAAGCCGACCCTTGTAGGCACATTTATATTAAAGATGAACTCCTGTATGGCCTGCTTAACCTCTCTGTAAGTCAACTTGTCATATCTGATGAATGGGGCCAGGAGGGTATCAAAATTTGAAAACGCCTGTGCCCCAGCGGCTTCGCCTTGAAGGGTGTAGAAGAAGTTCACAACCTGTCCCAGTGCACTGCGCAGATGTTTGGCCGGTTTAGTCTCAACTTTTCCTGATACGCCCTTAAATCCTTCCAAGAGGAGGTCAAAAAGGTCCCAGCCCACACAGTAAACAGAGATTATGCTCAAATCGTGAATGTGAAGGTCGCCCTCAATGTGCGCTTTCTTGATCTCCGGGGGATAAATTTCGTTTAACCAGTAAACCTTACTGACCTCAGAGGAGATGTAATTGTTCAATCCTTGCAGGGAATAGGCCATATTACTGTTTTCATTAATCTTCCAGTCAATTTTCTTCAGGTACTCATCGACAAGATCGACCCCCATCTTATTGGTAATTTCTCTCAACCGGGCGTGCTGATCACGATAGATGATATATCTCTTGGCTGTCTTGATATAGGGAGAAGACAGGATGACCTCTTCAACGATGTCCTGCACATCCTCTACGCCCATGATCTTGTCGCCAAAGAGCTTTTCTGCCAGGTTAAGGACTCTTATGGTCAGTTTTTTGGCTCTCTTATCATCAAATTCACCTGTTGCGGCCCCTGCCTTTTCAATGGCTTTGGTGATTTTTTCCGCGTTAAACTTAACGTACCGGCCATCCCTCTTTTTTATCTTGCTGTGCATGTCCCTTCCCCCTGTTTTAGGCGGTCAATTTTTCCACAATATATTGTAACGAAATTAACTTATAATACTATATATTGGCATTTTGCAAGAAAAAGATGAAAAAAATGGTGATTTGGATAAGGCTAGGGCTCGTGATTTTTGCAACTAGTTGAAATAGTAGGTCTTATTATCTACCACTACTGCCTAAAGTGAACTAAAGTGAGCTAAAGTGCCTAAAGTTGAGGTATTCTGCCTATTTTAAATATGTTGCGCCTAAGGCGCCCTGCTTAATCCCACTAAAGGCGGGACTCACTTTCTTTCAATATAAAACTGTTTCTTCAAGTCCTTAATTTTAGCTCACTTTAGACACTTTAGGCACTTTAGCTCACTTGGAACAGTGGGGGAAATGACGGACGGAAAAGAGGTGCTTCGGGTGTGGTGCGGGGCAGGGCCGCTTGACAACGGCCCTGCCGTGTCGAAAAGGTATTGGGTTAGGTTTAGGTTAATGTCCCAGCTTCATGCCCCATCCCTCAAACATGAACATGATGGCAAAACCGTACCAGAGGGTGTAACCCACGTAAAAGACTAAGGAAAAAATGACGATGCCGAGTTTGTCACTGATTTTTTCGGGTTTAATCTTATAATAATTGTAGGACGACTCCACTGCCTTTTTTATTACCAGTGAAATCACCTTTGTCTCTTCGAACTTTTTCTGCTTCTTCAGGTCCTTATCCATGGACTTTGACGCCTTCCACCAGTTGTAAAGGACGCGTCTTTCGTTGTAGCCGTATTTGCTGGCGACCTTCTCGCCTTTATTGTGATACATGTCATCTGCATCGGCAATGCAGTTATCCAGGATCTTGCCCAGATCACCGCTTACCTTTAACTCCGGTCCTGAGACGTTTACCAGGGCACCGGCCTTCATGAAGAGGGGGGCCGTCTGCTGTGCCTGCTCATCGTTCGCCATAACCAGGGTCACATCCACAGATTTTCCTATGAACTTGTCTGCTTCTTCCTTGACCTTTGGGATGTAGTAGGCTGAGCCCTTGGATATGGAGTTATACAGATCGTCCAGGTATTCCAGGCCGTTCTGGCCTTTAAAAACGGGTGAGAAAACGAGGATCAGCACCACGACAAACGCCGCCATCATTCCAAGGCCACCAAAAAACTCTTTTTTATGCTCAATCATGATTTCACCTCCCCCTTCAGGACTTTAATATTGAGCAGGAACGTACCGGTCACCCAAACGCCAAAGGCGCCGATGACAATGAAAAAGGCCCAGACTCCAATGGTTTCAAGGACGGCGCCTGTCGATTTTGATAGCGGAATCACATCCATTTCGCTCAACTTGGCCGGCAGGGCAAAGGCACGGTTGAAAAAACCTGCCAGCACGGCCATGGCGTAGAAGCCGCGGATAGTGATCCCCTTTACCACCTTGGTAACCATGGCCCCGATCTGGATGCCCAGCAAGGAGCCCAAAAGCATGCCCATTGCAAGGGTGTAGAAGATAAACCCATAGATCGCGTACTGGCTAATTGATGCATAGCCTGCCGTGAACACAATCTGGAAGATGTCCGTTCCAACCGTGGTCATAGACGACACGCCCAGGACATAGACAAATATCGGGAAGGTCAAAAAGCCGCCGCCAACGCCCATAATGCCTGCTGCCATTCCGACAAGCGCGCCGCTTAAGACCAGAAATACCCACGAAATACCCCGACCACCAGGGATAATATCGTGATCAAATCTTACCATGGGGGGGAGCTTCATGGCCTGAAGTTTTTTGGGGAGATTGCCCATCTCAGCCCCTTCGTCTTTTCCGCCATGGGCGCCCGTATCAGCAGCCCCACCTCCTGCTGCCTTTCTCGCCTTAAGAAAGTCGAGCAAGGCGTAGAGCCCCAAGAAACCCAGCATGCCGGAGTAGACACTCGTAATAAAGGCATCACTGAGCACGGGGTTGATCTCATAGAGCACGCGGTTGATTATACCCCCTGCCGTAGCTCCTGCGATGGCTCCGATCAGAAAGACCCCTGCCAATGGCACTGAGACGTTACCCAGTTTCCTGTGGATTACGCTTCCCATAATGGCCTTGGCAAAGATGTGGAACAGGTCCGTTCCAACGGCCAGAATACCCTTGATGCCTGCGCTCATCAGGGCGGGAGCGATGATAAACCCGCCGCCCGCGCCGATGCAGCCCGTGATCAGGCCCGCGCCCATGCCTATGGCGATGGACACGATAAAGATAAAGGTATTGTAAAAGGCCGGACTGTAGGCCTTCTTGCCACCCAGGAGATCCGGCAATGCCCCGCCAATCTCCTCGGCAAAAGCGATTCCCCCGATCATGACAGGAATGAGCAATAAGCCGAGTATGGCCAGGCGCTTGCGGTCGCCAAGGATGGTGTTTGAGTTATCGATTTCCCATCTGGCGAGGGCCCTTGCCCCCATCATCATAAATTCGCCCCACTGTTTGAAGAAGTTCATG
>JAUVJO010000278.1 GCA_030592345.1 Deltaproteobacteria bacterium | reverse complement strand
ATCTCCTGTCTTTTTATTTTTATCTGCAGCAACTACGTTTTCTGTGCAGATGGTAGTGTCAATGGCTATGCCGCTTTAGTCTATTAACAGACCTTTCCTGTAAGCCTTGATATATCCCTTACATCGGAGGTCTTTGTCAGTAAGCATGGCGGCAACCTTGACCAGACTCATTATCCTGGCGTCAAGGGGATTCATGATTGCCGCGTCAAGTCCTGCCGAAGCGGCCATGAGCATAAATGACCGGTTGACCATGCCCCTGTTTGGCAGCCCAAAGGAAATATTACTGAGTCCCATAGCGGTTTTGACGGATGGATAACGTGATTTAATCTGCTCGATCGTCTTTATCGTGACGAGTCCCTGGGTTGAATCCACTGAAATAGGAAGAACGAGGGGATCAAAGTATATCTTGTCTTCCTGAACACCAAGGCGCGTTAAGTGCTTTATTATTATTTCAGCGGCATCCAGCCGCTCTTCGACGGTTCTTGGGATACCCTCCTCTTTCATAACCAGGGCTATCAGGGATGCCTTTCTATCTGCCGCCAGGCGACCGACGGATTCCAATCTCTCCGGTTCTGCATTGACGGAGTTGATCATTACCGTCTTTCCATGATATTTATTGAGGGCGGCTTCCAGGACTGCGGGATCATCGCTGTCAATGCACACTGGCTTATCGGTTGCATTCTGCACGACATCTATCACCCACTCCATTATTGCCGATGCGTCTTCTCTTGCGTCCTGACCGACGCCGGCATTCACATCGATATAATCTGCGCCTGCATCGGCTTGTGCCACGGCGAGGTTTGCCAGGAACTTCCGATCTTTGTTGGATATCGCCTGTCCCGTGGATTTGATAGATGCATTTATTTTTTCACCAATTACCAGCATATTGTTTCCCCTATGTTTTTACACATCAATTATTCCCGATATCTCTTTCTTAAACTGTTTTCTAATGGCATCAGGAACAAATGATCGGGACGGACTGTCGAGAATTTCCCGTACCTTTTCAGTGGCTCTGGTCTTTGTTTCTTTTGCGCCGGCAGCCTGCCATATCTCCCGATCCTCAATATCGCTTAACTCAGAGATGTATTGTTCTGTCCTCATGTGGCGACGTGTGTGGTTTGAGGAGACATAAGCGCCCCCCGGCCCAATCTCCTTTATTAACTCGAAGGCAAGTGTTTCGTCGTTTACCTGGATTCCCTCCACTGCCCGCATGACCATGCCGAGAATCTCATTATCTATGACCAGTTTGTCATAGGATGCGGTCATGCAGAACTCGAGAAATCCTGCTGCGTCGTGGATAAAGTTTCCTCCCGCTAACGCAACCATCAGGTTTGTAATAGCCGATTCATATCCAGCCTGTGTATCGTTTACTTTCGAATCGGACATACCTGCGGTTGCATAATATGGAAGGCGGTAAAATTGGGCCATTTGAGCTGCCGCGGCGTTCAATAGTCCCATCTCAACGGCTCCGGAGAGATATTTAAGGCTGCGGAGATCTGCGATGGAAGCGACGCTGCCATACAGTGTAGGTGAGCCTGGGTTGGCGAGTTGGGCCAGCATGACCCCGGCTAAAGTATCAACGTTTAGAACAACAAGATTACCGGCCAGCGTGACGGGCGAAGTGGCGCCGCAAAGAGGTTCTGCCGGCACCGCCACGGGGATGCCATTTTGAGCTGCTTCTATGGTGAGTTGGGAATAATGTTCATCCAGTCTCAGGGGGCTGACCACACAGGTCACCATCGAGATAAAAGGGCGCTCCTTGAGTTTTCGGAGACTGCCGGCAATAGAGGCTGCCATCTTTATGACGTTCCTCACCCCCTCAATCGTATAGACACCTCCCATGACATGCTTCCTGGTATAATTCAAGGCCGTCCCAAAGCGGTTGACGTCCACATCTTTTGCAGGAATTTCATTAGGATATACGTTAAGCATGTAAAAGTGGATATTATCCAGAACATCCACAAGACGGGCCATATTTTTGATGTCTTCGAGGCTGGCCCTCCGCGAATCGTCAGATCCCGGGTCCTGAACATTTAAAGCGGTTCCACCTGTTCCCATATATACCTTGTTTCCGCCAATCTCACAGTCCAGTTTACCATTTTCCGCCCGTCCGTACAGTGTAATAACAGAAGGCGCTCTGCCGATCAACTCTTCCACGAGTCCCGGGGGAATTTTTACGGTGTTGGTTGTTTCATCTACCTTTGCCCCGGCATTACGGAAAAGATTTCTTGCCTCCGGTAAATTTGCCTGTATTCCTACCTCATCAAATACCCTGAGTACGGTTTCGTGTATTTTTTTAATTTCCTGATCGGAAAGGGGTTTATATTGTCCTCCCGATAAACCTTTTCTTGCCTTCATTTTAGCCTTTCCTGCTCAGTGGAAGTTCCTGAACAATTTGTGCGATATGCCGGCTTTTGTTCATACTGTAAAAGTGCATACCAGGCACATTGTTTTTTATAAGATCTTCGCTTTGGTGGAGCGCATATTCTGTTCCGTATTTTTCAACTTCCTCATTTTTTTCACTTACCCTGTAAATTTTGTCATGTAGTTTTGATGGTATCCTGGCGCCGCAGAGGGATGCGATCTTTGATATCTGTTTATAATTGAGAATGGGGAAAATACCCGGAATGATAGGTATGCCGATTCCCATGGCTACCGCCATATCACGAAACCTGTAAAAATCATCGTTGTTAAAAAAAAGCTGTGTAATAATAAAATCAGCGCCCGTGTCTACCTTGCGCTTGAGATTCATTATATCAATATCCAGATTTGGTGCTTCGATATGACATTCGGGATAACCGGCAACACCTATAGAAAAATCGTCACGTGTTTTGATAAATTCAACCAGTTCATCGGCATGTTCGAATCCCCCCTCTGTTTTGGTAAAGACTTTTTCCTCTTTGGGAGGATCACCCCTCAAGGCAAGGATGTTTTCTATATTTCCCTTTTTAAATTCATCGAGAATTCCGGCAGTATCCTCTTTCGTTGCCTGGACGCATGTCAGATGTGCCAGTACCTCCCACCCGACATCGTTTTTTATTCTGGAAGTAATTTCCAAAGACATATCATGCGTCGTACCGCCGGCTCCGTAAGTAACAGAAAAAAAATCGGGTTCCAGTTTTACCAATTCGTCAATGACTGAAAAAAGATTTTCAACATTGCCATTGCCTGCAGGCGGGAATACTTCAAACGAAAGGACAAAATTGTTTTCTACGAACAAATCTCTAATCTTCATTAAATGCTTCCTCTGAAAAGCTTTGCTAAACTTGACCTAAATATGGGTGCCTGATTGTAACGCTTATCTCATGAAAGGCTCATACTAATTTCTTCTTGAAGGACAATTCTTTTTTTTACATTTGGAGCAGGGATTGTAAGGGAGTGCCGGAGGATTAATGCTGGAGGGTAATACACCAAATATACCTGATATAGACTTGCGGGGTCGCATAAGGCAGGAATCTGTAAGCTCAACATCCAGATGATTGGAATCCAAAGCACGAAACAGTTTTTCCTGCTCCGTAATATGCCAGTCACAATAGCCCGGGCTGAAACGCAGTGTAACCCCTCTGCCTTTTGCCCCATATTGTTTCCCCATAGATTTGTGAAACTTGTCAACCATACTTTCTATAACGGTCGATCCCATAGTATCCAGAATATATGCGTAAGAAAGATGATTTTCTTCTGAAAGCCGGGTGATTTCTCCCTCCACATCACTGCCAATAGTCGCTATAAAACAAACAGCATGCTCACAGTTTTTCATAACTTTTGCCAGTATCGGACTACTAAGGTTCAGTCCTCCCCGAAGATGAACGCTCCCCTTATTGATATGATCTATTTTTATAATCCGGTATTGTAGATGAGGCGTGATTAACTCTTCGAAGGTATCGGATAAATTTATATGACGCGAAGAACTGCGATATCTCATCCCCTCAAGCAGGTGTGCCACCGCATTATTTTCGAAAATTGGGATGGTTTCTACGATAGTTGTACTTTCCATCTTACTTCCCTCTCTTTATTGCTGTTATTTCGATTGTTTCTACAAAGAATATATTATACCCACATAATAAGTACAAATATAGTTTGAGGTGAAATGAATACAACAAAACTTATCTGTTGTCAAGGTTTTTTAACCCTCAAACGTATGGCTGCCGCAAAGTCGGATTGAAGCCTGACCTGTTGTTAAGGGAGAATAGAAGGGATAAAAGCTGTATCAAAGGGGGGGAGGGGGTTCTTCATAAGGATGCTCGAATTCCAGATCCTGGGCGTCCAACAGATGGACCAGTAATTGAAGATTATGGGTAATCGATTCCATCTTATTTTGGGGAAACCGCTTGAGGCCATCTACAATTTTTTGTTGTATAGGGGGTGGCGCGTTTTGAGCAAGTGTTTTGCCTGCATCTGTCAGTTCAATATTGATTACCCGGCGATCAGGGGAATTCCTCATTCTTTTTACAAGACCCTTATGTTCAAGACGGTCGATTACTCCGGTTACAGTGCTTGATTTGATCATAATGAGCCTGGCAATCCGGGAAGGAGGCAGTGGGCCATTTTCGTAAAGGACAACAAGGCAGTTAAGCTGAGGGGCGCTCACCTGATAGTTTTTATTTAATTCCTTTGTGTAAAGAGATCCCGCCTGCATGAGTCTTCGAATAAGATAAATGATTTCCCTGACCTGATCATGTTGGGGCTCAAAAGTCGTTTTATTTGAGGGAGTTGGAGTATGTATTGCCATAGCAAAGCACCTTTGTT
>JAUVJO010000043.1 GCA_030592345.1 Deltaproteobacteria bacterium | reverse complement strand
TAATTACCCTGACCAGGCGAATCACCTGCGGCAATACCTGCGCAGCTAGTGCCATGACCGTGTTGGTCCATGGGGTCGTCATCCTCAGAAGCAGGAAAGTTGGAACTGCCGCCAAAATCATACCCTCCAATCACTTTGTTGTTGGGAAAACCCCCATCTCCGAGCTTTGGGTGATTGTAATCAATGCCCGTGTCACAGATGGCAATCGCTACCCCTTGGCCATTGTACACGGTTCGAACTGTCGAAGCGTTCACCAAGGGGATTCCCTGGACAAGGTGTGCATGCAGAGTCCTGTCCGGCTCTATGGATATCACATCAGGAAGCTCGATTAGTTGATTTAGACCCTTCAGTGTCACGCAGGCAGCAAAGCCGGGTATGTAGCAAAATCGCTTGTTAATACTAACTTCTTTCAAGTCCAGGCTGTTGATTATCTTATCCTGAGCAACACTTATGACATCTTTCAAGCGCTGACGAGAAGCCAAATCTTCTAAGCTCTTGATATCCTGAGCACCTTGGGGTTTTTCGAGATTTACAATCACATGCACTTCCGGTTCCCCTTTGACGAAGCCACGGAGCGCCTGCTGGGAGTCGATGATCTTGGGACTATTTCTCAGAATCTGTATGGCCCTCTCTGACCGGACTTCTGCAAAACAGAACTGGGGTATGAAAAGGATAAGCAAACTGACTACCAATGGCATAAACAAACGCCCGCTTTTCATCTCAACCATATGCGAGCTAATACGACAACAATCTGAACATGCGTATTGAACCTTCACAGATCTCACCTTTGACAATCTTGTCTCTTCATCAAAGTAAATACTCCTGAAAAAACGAAAAAGGCAATTCGCAAGCAAATCTCAACACCCCATCACATTACCTTGCGAAGGTTACTTGTTTTCTTATGGATGGCCCATTCTATTCCGGTTTCCCTCTGCCACATCGAATGTACTATCTCGACTCCCTCACAGTTCCGAATCATACATACCGTCACGCACATAAAGGTGAAAGTTTGAAGGTAACCGTTCACGGGTTTAGAGGTTCAGGGTTCGCCGAAAATATGAACGGTGAACCTGTCAACGCCTACAAAAAGGTAGCCCTGAACGGTGAACCCTGAACCTGTCAACGCTTACTCTATTTCTTCAATATTGCTTTCTTTTTAACCTGGGATGCGTAACTCGCAACTCGCAACCAGATCAATCGCCGACGTTTTGAAAAATTGAGCTCTCCGGCGGGCAAGGTCCACATGCAATGAAAGAAAAAATACGTACTGCCTTTCGTTCGTGCAAGCTGCTATCGCATGGTGAGTATTTCGGTGCATTATCGGGTATGGTTGGGTTTCGTTCCTCAACCCAATCAACAAGGCTGCGGTGAATACAGCCTTTTTAAACACATACAGTCCTTAGCCCAACCGCACAGATCTCAATTAATTGAGGGTCTGTTTATAGTCCGAACTGCTTTGTCTCCACCCACTCCATGCGTATGAGCGACCAGAAATCCACAGCCAGTTTGTTAAGGACATATTCGTACGGTAACCATCCATACCCGTTATCGCCCCAACCGGTTCCCCAGGAGTTGCGAATCAGTAACGCACCGGTTGTCTCTTTGTTCCACTTGAGATTTCTGATCTTTTCCTTATCGTCGTAACCTGCTGCAACGATAGCGTGTCCCCACTCAGCTTGCTCACCCGGGCAAGGATAGGGAATACCCCCCTTGATGTCCGACTGACCAAATGATGGAAATCCAAAGAACCCAAACATAGATGGGATACCTGCAGCAAGGAACTTTTTCACATTGCCAAGTAGCGTGGCGGGAGGCACGTTTTTCCCCAGCGGGTCGTGGCAGAAATACTTCAGCGCCTCATAGTTGTCGGCTACCGCATAGACAAAAGAGGGAGGTTCTTTATCAAAGTCTGGTTTCTTGTCCGAATACGGCCAATATTTTTCTGGCGGTACTCCGCAAAGCACCAATGCCCCCATGGTGTTTCTCAGCCAAGCGCCGGTATCACCAGTAACTCCCATCAGGTTGCGGGTAGTCTTATAGATAAAGAGCCGGGAGCCATCAATATGCTTGCCAAGCGCTCGGCGCTCAGAGTATTCAACTATCCCCACAGCACCGTGTGCAGTACAAGACCCCAAATTTCCCTGGTTCTCAATCGGTGAGCACCACTGCCTTAGATCTACTTTTGCCGGCAGTGATGGGGTTGTCTTTCTTGTTGGTGAGATACCGAGTTTTTTTGCGATCCTGGCAATATCAGGCTCCTCCTCTGTGTAGTCACGCAAATCGGGTAACGGAGGTAACCACCCAGTACCAACCCTTTCCTTTGTTTCAGCAATTTCTACTTCTTTATACATAGCATACATCTCATTTTTTCTCCTTTTTGTGAGATTCTGTTTTGCAGCCCAAAATACTAATTGTGCTGGTAAAGAGAGTAGAATTCGGAATAAGAATCTTTTTATCTTCGGTTTCAAGTGTGGTGTGTCGAAGATCAATTTCGACCACGATTCCCTCAAAGCGTGCCACACAAATACGGTCATTGCGCTCGAAAGGACGATAGATAAGCATTAATGCACCCGCATCACCCCCCTTCAAGAGGCCCCGGCCTTTTTGATGGCTCGGGGCAATTCTTCCCTGCTGTCAATGAACTCCACCGATTTTACCAGCATCTTATCCAATTTGAAGAGAGTGACATGGCCCTCCTTTCGCGGAAACATATGGGTGGTATCAGATTTTTTGTCTATTAGCACAGAATAGGAATACTTACGCATCTTGGGAAGCACAAACATCCGGCAAATAATGGATGGGATGGCGCTGACGTCCAAAATATAGACGGTGTGATGAGCGGACAGATAGGTATCATTACGGGATTTGAGTGCTTCGTGGACAATATCGCTGGCCTTCCTGTCGCCTGCAAAGATGATCAGATTTATATATTCATCAATGCTATGTAGCTTGCCGTGCTGATCGGAAAGTTCAAAGGGCTCGATCATGGTGCCCATGGTATAGATCTCGCTGGCAGCCCATGCCATGTTGGGAAAAATCAGCAGGATAGCTATAAAATATTTCATGAGGATACCTTCGATTAAGTTTAAGGGTTCACACGTCTCATGCACAATATGTGGACATGTGCTTATCCATAATACTTCTTTTAATACCACAACAGAATTATGCCCCCCGAAACCACCGGAGCGACACGAGACGCAGCATTTATGACCTTATTCTCACGCTCAAAGAAATGTTCTTTTTCGCCTTCTATTGTCATTAACCCGCCGATGCCTGCGCCAACAATGACTCCGATCCTATGCCAATCGGAGTGACCAAGCCAATGCCTGTCACGACGACTCTTCTCTTTTTCATGATTAAAAGATTATTGCCTTGGCTCCAAGGTATATTTCTTCGGAATATATTTTCTCATCTGCCGATTCAACGCTATGAGTACCGCACATGCCATGACGATTGGAGCATCCTGAACGGCTTTCATAAAGACCGAGTTTAGAACATCCCCCCATCCCCTGTAACCATTGGCCCAGTGGACCTCAAAAGGCCAGAAAAAGGAAACCTGTGAACCGCCGAAGAAAAAATCAGCCATAACATGAGATATAATGACCCAAAAACAGTTTCTAAACCCTATCTTGGGAATTTGTGACCAGAATTTCCAGGCATTAGATGCAAGGAATCCCATAGCCAAGGCAAAGATCACGCTGTGAGTTGGCCCTCTGTGGAAAGCATTCCCATTGCCCTGGAAAAGGAGTCCAATCAGAACATCAATATCGGGCAAGTTGGCGAGAAGTACAATGAAAAAAGCGAGCTTCCACCGGCTAAAGCCACAATCATTTCCAGAACACAGGTCATAGGCCGTTAACCCAATCGCTGCATGACCCAACGGTAATGGCATAATAAAGACCTCCGAAGTTGTAAAACTTCACTACGAATGGAAAGAGCAAAAGAAAGCCCAAGGGCCAGACATACTCAAAGGAATACGGCCCTTGGGGCAGCCCCAGGCCAATCAGACCCGATCTGCCATGCATAGGCTAAGAAGGGTCTCGGCCGACGCCGCATGTAGCGTAAGCATAAATGAAAATCAATTGCAAGAAAAAAATGAAAGGCACAAAAGATTTCTCAGGTGAACAACGTCGTCTGCCACTGCAAGGCCAAACGGGCAGGCATCGTAACCAATTTAATCCGTCTCCTGTCCATTACCATATTCGTAGCCGGTCACAGGGGCATTCGCCGTATGTCATTGCGATCGAAGCGAACCAATCTCTGAAAGGGTTACAGCATATCTTCCTGACCCCGAAACATGGGTTCTGGAAAAATTCCAAGGCACTTCCATCCAGTAACGCAAGATCACTTAATCTGGGCATTTATCCCAACTCTCCCTCAGTTTTACGCACTTTCTGCACCAACGCCCCCGATTCAGATATAGCGATTTTTTTCCTTGAAAAAATTATTGGTTAGAGGTATTATAAATTATAATTCTTGGAGTTCTGTTACCTGTAGAAGGAGTTATGTGTAAGAGGGCTCAAAAAACCCACAACAAATATCTGGAATGTTTCTTCATTACAGAATTTGGAGTTTAAGTGCAAATGTGAACGGATAAACGGGGTCTTACAGACGTCATGGAGGAACGCCGTGCAACAACGTAAATTGACTATAGAATACGGGGAAGATGTGCTCTTTAGCATGGGCTTGTCAAGAGATGATTTCGCAAAAGAGGCTCGGCTTATTTTGGCTGTCAAGCTCTATGAACTAGCTAAGCTAACGTCGGGACAGGCTGCCAAACTCTGTGATAAGGGCCGGGTGGATTTTCTCCTTTCGCTTCCGCGGTTAGGCATTCCCATCAGCAATCTTCGACCAGAGGATGCTGAGGCAGAAATTGAGTTCATGCGTCATGATTAAGCGCATTGTCATCAACACTGGCCCCTTGATTACCCTTCAGCGTATTGAGGCAATCGAAACAGTTGGTCAACTCCCTTTTGAATTCGTAGCGCCAGAGGAAGTTCGTGCAAAACTGGATACCGGCGTTTCCGTAGGCCACCCTCAACTCGTTGGGTTGAGGTACGAAACCCAAGAAAAACCAATGAAATACCCGCTACTCGTTTCCCACTGCCGCATCAAACGTAATACCTCGCCCCGCACCCCACTCCGAATCATACACACCATCACGCACATAACGGTGAAAGTTTGAAGGTAACCGTTCACGGGTTCAGAGGTTCAGGGTTCACAGAAAATCTGAACGGTTCACCCCGTTAAATAGGGTTCCCTTCGGGAAATTTAACAGGATGAACTCTGAACCTGTCAACGCCTACAAAAAGGTAACCCTGAACGGTGAAGACTGAACCTGTGAACGCTTTCAAATATTCTTTGGTTTATATCGTAAACAATAAACGGGTGGTCGGTTATGATAACGCAGAAGGAAAAGGTGACCACAGGCATTATAAAGAGCGGGAAGAACATTACCTGTTTGTAAGTCTTGAAAAATTGGCAGAAGATTTCTACAGAGATGTGGAGCATATAAAGAAGGAGGGGGTATGAAAATCAGAAAAGTCAGAGTCGGGATAAAAGACCTTAAGACCGCTTTAAATGAATTTATTGTAATCGGTAAGGCGGTTGAAGATGGAAAGGCTGTAAAAAAAGACAAAGGTGTATATTTTACAACTGTTGAGGCTTTCAGAAAAGCGATAACTCCGAAGCGACTCGCACTCTTGAAGGCGATTAAAACGGAAAAACCTTCATCTGTCCGTCAGTTATCGAAAATTGCGGAGCGGGACATAAAGAATGTTTCGACGGATGTTAAATTTCTTGAGCAAGTGGGACTTGTCGACATCAAAAGAAATGACAAGACAGAAAAGGAAATTACACCGTCTGTAAACTATGATAGAATTCTGTTTGAAATAGCAGTTTCATGAGGGGATAGGCAATACCAAGTCGGAAAAAGCCAGCTCGGTGTCAGAACTACATATTTGACAAAATTGTCAAAAGTGTAGGTCTGGCACCGATGGCACCTTCTTGCTGTTTTGAACAAGGAGATCCTCATGCCCAAAGTCGATATCCCCGGCGTTGTTGCGCATCTTCGCTCCTCCTTTGATTGCTACCGAACCCGTGACATCGCCTGGCGGCGCGAACAGCTCCGACGCCTCAAGCGGATGGTCCTGGAACGTGAGGCAGATATCTTCGCCGCCCTCAAGGAAGACCTGGGTAAGTCCACCTTTGAATCATGGGTCACCGAGACGGGATTCGTTATCTCGAATATCGACTATGCGATCAAGCGCCTGCGCGCCTGGATGAAGCCCGAAAAGGTCACAACGCCTTTAATAAACCAGCCCGGCAGCAGCGCCGTGCATCGGGAGCCCCTCGGGGTGGTTCTGATCATCGGAGCATGGAATTACCCATTCCAGCTTGTCATGTCACCACTCGTCGGCGCCATAGCCGCTGGCAACTGCGTCATCGTCAAGCCCTCTGAGGTTAGTGTAAACACATCCGCGGTGGTCGCCAAGGGCATTTGCGATTACCTCGACCCAGAAGGTATCCGGGTGATCGAAGGCGGTGTGCCGGAGACGACAGCCCTGCTCAAGGAGAGTTTCGATCACATCTTTTATACCGGCGGTCACAATGTGGGACGTATTGTCATGGAGGCCGCAGCTAAGCATTTAACCCCGGTGACCCTGGAGCTCGGCGGCAAGAATCCGTGCATCGTCGACTGCAATGTGAATCAGGCGGTTGCCGCACGGCGCATCGTCTGGGGTAAGTTCCTGAACGCCGGTCAAACCTGTGTGGCGCCTGACTATGTCCTCGTGCACGAGAAGGTCGAGACAGAGTTTCTTGATCGTATGAAATCGACGGTACAACAGTTTTACAGAGCCAACCCCAAAAACAGCCCCGACTACCCGCGCATCATCAACCAGAAACACTTCAATCGCCTGGCGGCATTGCTAGATTGCGGTGAGGTTGTCACAGGCGGCGAAACCGACAGCAGCGAGCGCTACATCGCTCCCACCATCCTTCGGGACGTACCAGTTCACTCACCCGTAATGGACGACGAGATCTTCGGCCCCATCCTGCCGGTGCTGACTGTTTCCCACGTGGATGAGGCTGTTTCGTTTATCAATGCTCGACCAAAACCACTCGCGTTGTATATCTTCTCTCAGGATAAACGCCTGCAGCAAAGAGTCCTTCAGCGCATCAGCTCCGGAGGCGTATGCGTGAACGACGTGGTGGTGCATGTAGCGGTGCCGGAGCTCCCCTTTGGCGGTGTGGGACCCAGCGGCATGGGTGCCTACCACGGCAGGGCAAGCTTCGAGACCTTCAGCCACCGCAAAAGCGTACTGAGCAAGTCGACGCGCATGGATCTCCCTGTGCGCTATCCACCATACAGTGAGTCCAAGCTTAAATGGATTAAGAGGCTGGCGTAGCCTGCCAAGGTGTCAAATGCACGTCGCCAAGAGTTGCCCAGGATATATCTCTTGACTTTCGCGCAAATTGGTATATACTTTTTAGTATACATCAAAATATCAAGAGGAGGGACTATGGAAACAGCCAAATTATTTGTTAATGGACGGAGCCAAGCCGTTCGATTGCCCAAAGCCTATCGGTTTGAGGGAAATGAAGTATATATTAAGAAGATTTCAGAAGGAATTCTCCTGATTCGAAAAGATCGATCTCTTTGGGATACTTGGGAACAAAATCTGATGAAGTATGACGAGCCTTTTATGACAGGACGAAATCAACCAGAAATCGAACAAGAGAGAGCGGGGCTGGATGAAATATTTGATTGATACCAATATCTGCATTTATATTATGAATGAACGCCCAGCAGAAGTCATTAGGAGGTTCAAGCAATTTGAGCTGGGTGAAATCGGTATATCAACGATTACAGTTTCTGAAGTTCAATATGGAGTTGCGAAAAGCATACATCGAGAAAAAAACCAGCAGCGTTTGGAAGAGTTTATTGCCCCTCTTGAAGTTCTTACTTATGATGAAATAGCTGCAAGGGCTTATGGGGATATTCGGCTTCGATTAGAAAAATGCGGTCACCCCATTGGACCACTCGACTTGCTGATTGCGGCTCAGGCCGTAAGTCGGAACTTAGTTGTAGTTACCAATAATGACAAGGAATTCAAGCGAATTAAAGCCCTCAAAGTGGAAAACTGGATCTATACCTCGAAAGGCCACAAATAACGATTTTTCGCTGGCCATGAACACCAATAGCTGCGTTGCTCAGGCTTTCAATAGCCTGCTATTCCGCGCCTTCGCGCCTTGCTCTTGATGCTCATTGCTCACCGAAAAAAACGCAATTTGCAACCTTCCGAGGTATAATAGGCGCCACAGGGCTTTTAAGGATTGAGATGATCCTGAAAGGTCCTTGATAAGCTGGCATCAGAATCAAGACGATAAGGAACCCGCCGAAGTATTGGTTACGATAAGAGATGCACGCTTGGAAAGTCTTAGAGCATCTCGAGCATGTGATTTGCAATTACAACTATAATTTTCAAATGTCAATACCCTGGAATTCCCTCATCTTCCGCAATCTTCACTGATTTGCCGTAAAGTTCCCTGATTTACACAAAAGATTTTATGGTTTTTTTTGCAGGTTCCTGGTAGCCAGTACGAAAATCGGAGAGGTTCGGTTAAATTCTGAACGGTGAACTCTGAACCTGTGAACGCCTACGTTTTTTGTATGGCTAGAGTGGCAGGACTCGTGGCTTTAAGCCGGCCTGTCACATCACCCTGCGTGGCAATTGGCGAGAGCAGATCTTTTTCTTGGACGCGCCGCGCGGCCTAGGTGGCGTATTAAGATAGAACTGTTGGCCGAATAGCGAGCCGCGAAGTTGAGATTTGGGCTTATTAAATGACCATTTTTAGCCGGGGAAATCAAAATGGCAATGACGGAGAGATTCCGGGATGTAAGAAAAGGGCTTGGCCGTGAAATAGGGCTGGCGTCGGTGGCAGGTGTGCTTATTGTTCTATCTTTGCTGTTTGAGCATCTCTTTCACCTATCGCCCGTGTTCTTTGTTGCTACCTATCCCATAACTCCGCAGATGGTCGCCTCCCTTCTGTCGTTATCATTTACAGGCGCACCTATCATCTAGGGCAGTATAAAGGGGTTGCTGCGTCGAGAAACCAATGTAGATGAACTGGTAAGCCTGGCCATCATAGGGGCGGTTATTCTTGGTGAGTATAACGCTGCTGCTATAGTGGCCTTCATCATGGTCTTAGGGTCGTTGCTTGAAGAGCATGCTTCCGGCAGGTCGAGACGCGATATCGAGGCTATTGCTGCCAAATATCCAACTCATGCCTTTGTGCTAAGAGACACCCAATTCGTTGCAGTCCCCCTGGAGCAAGTTATTGTCGGGGACCGAGTCCTGGTCCGGCCCGGTGATATTGTGCCTGTGGATGGAAGGGTTGAGCTGGGTGAATCAAGGGTGGATGAATCGAGTTTGACTGGCGAAAGCATACCGGTTGACAAAGTCACTGGTGATGCGGTCTATACAGGTACAGCCAACCAGGATGGGGCACTGCAAGTTGAAGCCCTTAAGATGGGAGAAGACTCGACCTATGGAAAAATCGTGCGTCTTATCAAGGAGGCCGAGGACCAGAGGGTTCCTACCCGCCGGATTGTCGATCAGTTTGTCAGGTGGTACACTCCGGCAGTCCTGGTTATTGCAGGTGTTATCTGGCTTGCCACGGGCGATATATTTCGCCCTATTACCATTCTTGTTGTTGCTTGCCCTTGCGCCCTGGTGCTGGCAACACCTTCGGCAGTGCTTTCCGCGCTGGCATACGCCGCACGGCAGGGCATATTGATCAAAGGCGGCAGATTTCTGGAGGCATGCAGTGATATTGACATCGTGGCTTTGGATAAGACGGGAACATTAACCACCGGGCAGCTTATTGTAAAGGGGATTTTCCCTCTCAAGGGTAATGGCGAAGTCGATATATTGGCGCTGGCTGCAAAAGCAGAAGCTGGCTCGGAGCACCCTATTGCTAAAGCTATTCTGAATGCTGCCCTCGCCCATGGATTGGATGTGTCTTTTAATGGTCAAATGCAGACTCATCTCGGACTTGGAATCAAGGGCCTTGACTCGGGCCAGCATATTGCGGTGGGTAGTCGGCGATTTTTTGAGCGGATAGGACTTTCTATACCCGAGGAGGCCAAAAGTGCCGAAGCTGCCATATTTGCCTCCGGAAAGACTCCACTCTTTGTAGCCAGGGGCAAGGAGGTAGAAGGGCTTATCTCAATCGAGGACCACATCCGGCCTGAGTCGTGTACGGTTGTGAAACAACTTCAGGAGGAAATCGATAGAGTAGTCATGCTTACTGGTGATTCAGGCGAAGTCGCACAAGTAGTCGCAAGGCAATGTAGTATCCCCCGCATACAGTGAGCGCTGAGCTCCTGCCAGACCAAAAGCAGGAGTATCTGCGCAATTTGCAGAATGAGGGAAGGCATGTCTGCTATGTTGGCGATGGCACCAATGACGGTCCTGCTCTTGCTCAGGCAGATATTGGCGTGAGTATTGGGACACGGGAAGACACCATTGCGCTTGACACGGCGCATGTAGTCCTCATGCAGCAGGGCCTTGAAAACCTGCCTCTATTCCTGGCACTTGGCCTTCGCACTGAGAGAACCATCAATATTAATCTAATATTTGCTATTTCCTTCGGGTTTACTATGATGGCCTTGGCTGCAACAGGTATATTGACCCCCATCCTTGGGGCCATCTCTCACAATATAGGATCTTTGATGGTTATCCTCAACTCAGCCAGACTGATCAAGTTTAAGTTTTGATCCAATTGCATGTCTGCTTGCGGCTATTTTTGAGTAAGCTGTGTGCTAGCCTGTGTGAAAGCCTATCACCTGACCACTCATGGGAGCAGGCCTGTCAACTATTGAGTTGCCCCCATTTGCTTTTAACCTGCATGGACAATAAAGAGAACCCCATGCCCCAAATCGATATCCCCGGCGCTGTTGCGCATCTTCGCTCCTCCTTTAATAGCTACCGAACCCGTGACATCGTCTGGCGGCTGGAACAGCTCCGCCGGCTCAAGATCATAGTCTTGGAGCGCGAGGAGGATATCTTCGCCGCCCTCAAGCAAGACATGGGTAAGTGCACCTTTGATTAGTGGGTCACCGAAACCGGATTCGTTATCTCAAATATCGACTATGCCATCAAGCACCTGCGCGCTTGGATGAAGCCGGAAAAGGTCACAACGCCTGAACTTAGCTTAGCTCCCTCCGGGGCCTAGGCCTCACGGGCCGGGGGCCGCAATTGGAATGTTGGAATACGGGAATCATGGAATGATGGGTTCACAGGAAAAAACAATCAAAAATGATTCCTTCCGATTGTCCACCCAATATTTCATTATTCCCCGATCGAGGTGGGAATGGAGCAGATAAACACCTATAAGTTCAATAGGTTGTAGCAATTCCGAGATGAAAAACTACGGGGCGTTTTCGGATCGACCAAACTTAACCTAACTTTGAGGGCTAATTCTGCGAACTTATTCTCGGACGTGCCCTTATCGCCCCTGCACGCGTTCCAATAGGAAAAGAAAGGCGGCTAAAGAAAAAGTGCGGATTGCGGATTTGATCCAAACGCGTTAAGTAACGTCATCTTCAGTTGCTATCAATGGAAATAATCTGATATGATGCGTTATAGTATGGAATTGATCGAAATGTCGAAACAGACATAGCCTTCCGAAAATAGAGCCTGTGCCCAAAAAGTAGAGATTGATAGGCTTTTGCTCAAAAAGGCTAGAGGAGTCTAACCTAATGAATCAATACCGAATTGAAGACTTTACCAAGAGATCGGACCATGGCGATATTATCGCTGTGGTTTACTATGAAAAATTTGGCGGTTATGTGCGAATCCTGAAGGATGGTTCGGTAACCTTAGTCTCCCCTGCCGGGGTGGTAAGCGCCAAATTCAGGGAATTAGAAAAAAGAGATTGGTTGAGGCAAAATTATATCAGTCAATTACTGGCAAAGGGAATAGGGGGGAAAGAGTTGGAAAATGCCTTGAGGGGCATAGAAAGGGTGGACAAAAGATTGTCCGAGGAGATCGATTCTCATAAAGGTATTCGGGACTTAGAGGAAAGGTCTCTGGAACATCTGAAGGAATGGTCTTTAAAGAGGGGAATGGATACTGAAAAACTGAGCGAAGAGGATCTTGGGTCTCTGGTCGACGCAGGGATCAAAGAGACAAGGAATTTTCAACGATGATCAGAGCAACCCTGGATACTAAATTGAGAGTAAAAAAGTACGAAGGCGTGAGGATGGTGGACGATGGAAAGTTTATCAGTATTCATGAAGGGATGAATAGATCATGAATCAGATCTTAAGTCGCAGGCTGTTTGGCTTTGTTGTGGCTGCCATTATGATTGTTTACTTATCTGGCTCTGTGTACGCTCATACACTCTGGATACAGTCATCTCGCTACAGTGTAAAAAAAGGCCTTACCAAGCCCATGCTTTTTGGCTGGGGTCATTACATTCCGCTGGATGATTGCATTTCAGGCAATAAGCTCCGTTACATTAAGGTCGTTGATCCTGCGGGCCGTAGCATGGACGTAGAGATAAGAAAAGAGAAGAGTATGCAATCCTATCTTGTCCGGTACGATCAGGTGGGCACATACTACCTGGCGGCTGAAACAAATCCCGGTTATTACACAGTGTACAAGGATAAGGATGGGAAGACTCATCATGCCACCAAACCGAAATCCGACTTGCCTGAGGCCAAAGATATTGACCTTAGCGTTTTAACTGTCCAATCAACAAAGGCTTATGTGGTATGCGAAGAACCTTCGGATACGATTCCGGGCCCCGTTGGTTTCCAACTGGAGTTGTTTCCCCTTCAGGACCCGACCAAATTGAAACCTGGCGATGAGTTGTCTTTGGAGGTTTTTTTCAAAGGTAAACGGTTTGAGGGCAAGGGCAAGTGGGCTGCCACATACAACGGTTATTCGACAGCCGGAGAGGACTACTATTACAAGGAAACCGAGGTGGATGGAGGAAAATTCGCAGTGCCCATCACTCGCCCTGGTATCTGGTTTGTTCGCTTTGCCTTTAAAACAAAGTCATCCGGGGAGGACGCCCTCAAGTGCAATTACCTGAACTACAAGACCACGCTCATTTTTCAGGTTTCCGAACATGCAAAGGGAGTACATCAATAACGAGTTTCTAATAGAAAAGTGCCCTTCCCGGAATTGTCTGACAGCAATACTCCAGAGATACGAGGCATCTTCCTGCTGAAAAGACTCGCATCTTGACGTATCTGTTCCGGTCAGTCTTGATCACATAGACGTTGTCGGTAATCTCAAAGACCTTGTCATGCGATTTTTGCCCGTGCCAACTGTCACCAACAGGGTAAGCAGAAACGAGTTCAAGGGAGTGATTAGCCATCCAATCAACAAACAGGTCTGATGTCTGGTCCAGAATCAATTCCGCCAGTTCTTCTGCTGTCATGTATGGAAACTGGCTGAAGGGCGGTGCCGGAAGATTATACTGCTCCTGATTTTCATAGGCGAGAAGCGTTTTCTGATTGTACAGGTAATGCATGCCTGGCATAAGCTGTGGCCACCCTAGAATGAAGGGCATGGCCCGGGTCAACGAACCAGGGGCTATCATGTGCAGGGCCAAAGCGGTGTTGCCATTTCCGTAAGTCTGTACATACTCAGCCACTGCATCTCCCAGCTCGAACATAAAAGCTGTCTCCGCCGAATCAAAGGGCATTTCCCAAAGAATCGAATCTATGATTCCTTCTCCCATGTGGTACCAGGACTCATCGCAAAGCGAGACATCTGCGCCATG
>JAUVJO010000102.1 GCA_030592345.1 Deltaproteobacteria bacterium | reverse complement strand
AACAGAAAGATTATGTAATTGAAATTGACGAGGAAGACCGGGCCATGGTCATTTTTGGAGACGGTGCCTTTGGCGCAATCCCTGCAAGCGGTGCTATCGTAAAGGCCACATACCGTATAGGGGGTGGATCTCACGGCAATGTCGCGGCCAATACGATTGAGACCATTGTAGATGCCCCCCATCTGGCACTTCTGGGCGCAAAGGTCACAAATGCCGAGCCTTCCACAGGCGGGGCGGAACGTGAAAGTATCGAGCATGCCGTGCTCCATGCTCCAAGTGTGTTCCGTTCCCTTAAACGTGCGGTGACTACAGACGATTATAAGGCCCTTGCTCTTGACTTCAAAGGAGTGGGTAAGGTGCGTGCAGAAGCCACCAACTGGAATACGGTAACCCTGTTTATTGCGCCTGAAGGCGGTGGATACGTGAGCGATGTGCTTAAGGCAAACTTACTGGCCTACTTTGAAGATAAAAGGCCCGTTACAACCATTGTTGAAATCGAAAATGTGGATTATGTGAAGATCTACGTTACAGCAAAAGTTGGTGTGAGCAGCTATTACTCCAAAGAAGATATCAAGCAGAAAGTCAAAGAAGCAGCAGGCAGCCTGCTTGGCTTTGATCGCGTTGATTTCGCACAGCTCATTTACCTGAGCAAATTTTATGAGGCAATAGAGGCGATAGAGGGTATAGAATATGTAAATATCAATGAATTCAGACGCCAAGGACAAGAAGTGGATACTGTTGAGCCTGAAGGCAAGATCGAATTAGGTAGTAATGAAATCCCGAGAATTCCAGATGACCCTGACGATGATCCGGACTATGCCAATGGTATCAAAGTGGTGATCTTAGAGGGAGGCATCTGATAATGCGCCTGAGTAACATCACTGCAGCGCCCCATCCCAGCGGCAACAGGATAGACCTGAAATGGATCAATCCTGATCCTGATCAGTATCCTGGTGTGCGTGTAGTACGGCGTAAAGGGACTCATCCGACTTCACCGGAAGGCGGTGTCATGGTGGTAGAAGGGGAGCAACTGAATGCTGCAGTGGACAAAGACCTTAAGGGCGAGACAGTGTACTGCTATACCCTGTTTCCCTACAAGGGCGATCCACCGAAGTATTATTTCGACAACCACAACCGTGTATCTGCTATGGCCACATCTCCATACAATATGGCCGGGCAGATGTACAATCTCCTGCCTGGAATCTATCACCGCTATGATACAAAATTGCCATTGGAAAAATTTCATGACAGGATGTTGGAGGAGGATCAGGAAAAAGGGCAACTGCGTCGTTTTTTGGATCTGCCGGGAAGTCAGCTTGACCAGTTCTACAGTTTTGCCAGGGCCATGCTGGATCTGTATAACCTTGATAAGGTGGACGGGCATTTGCTGCGCCTGCTGGCGGAATGGATCGGCTGGCAAACAGATTACAGGCTGGAAATTGCAGCACAACGTAATGAGATTCGAAACGCACCTTACGTGTATAAAACCATCGGCCTCATTCCCACGGTAGAGGCCACTGTTAAGCGACTTATCGGCTGGGAAAGCCGCACAAAGGAGTTTGTTCATAATGTTTTTCTGTCCAATTCTCCAGAGCGATTGAATATTTGGGCGTGTCAACGGAACGGCGCCGGCGAATGGTCAAAACCTGCAGAACCGTTGTCACTGGATTTTGCTTACGAAGGCAAGCCGGCAGCCGTTTGTGATGTAGATGGAACCCTTTGGCTTTTCTATCATACCTATAAAAAGCGCTATGACACGGAAAAAAAGAAATGGAGGACTACGTGGGACATATGGTTTAAGACATTTAGTGAGGATCGTGGATGGACATCCAGCCAACCCCTTACCAACAGGACGTCCATTGACAAACATCCAACAGTTGTTATTCAGGGCGAAAAGCTATGGATTTTTTGGAGCGCGTATGATGAGAAAAACCGGATGTGGTGTATCAACTACCGTACTCGAGCCAAAGGGGAATGGTCTGGTATTGAGATATTCTCCGGCACTGACATCGAACGGAATAAGCCTTGGGCTGTAGTCGATAATACTGGTGGCCTGTGGCTGTTCTGGATGGAAAAGGAGGGTAATCGATGGCAGCTCAAATACAACAGGCATAATGGCTCTGCTTGGGAATTAGAACCAGCCGTCAGTTTTCCTCTGGATGCCGGCGGGGAGTATCCCAGGGTAGAAAACGACCTGTTTGTTCTCTTCCATCCAACCGATTTAAATCAAAGGATATGGGTCTTCTGGGCCCGAAAGGAGTCTGCAGGCGGCCCAGATCAAACCAGGTGGGCAGTTGCCTATCGGGTCAAGCAGGGAATTGACCCGAATGCTTCTGATTGGAGTGAAATCCGGACTCTGCCTAAGGACATACCGGAACATCAGGACCGTGAACCGGCTGCTATTGTTAATGGAGCAGGGAACATCGAGCTCTTCTGGAGCTCCGACCGGGACGGAAGTTGGTCTATCTGGCGCAATACCCTTGATATAGTAGCACACAACTGGGAAACTGCTGAACAGGCCACCCATACTCCCTATTCACAGCGAACTCCCCTTCCTGCAGCAATTGATGACGGTACGTTACTCATCTATCACTCCAACGAAAGCCTGACATATGTGAGTACGATTTATGGTGCCACTGAAACACTCGATTCCCGCTACGCCGGCAGCACTACGATTGACACCCGTAATGCGGCCAAAATCGGCATGAGGAGTCAGTTTGAAGACTTTCAGACTTATATATATGATGCTGGCCGGAATGGGAAACGGACTGATCAGGATTGGTATGCCCGGGATACGGTGGGAATTTATTTAACCCCGGACACTGAAGACCAGACGCTTATACTTCGCAATCAGAAACTGATTGAAAATGCCTTAAGGCAATTCTTACCCATTCAAGTGCGGGCTGTATTCATCATCGAACCGGCTGTGTACGAAGAGCTGATCTACACTTACGATTTCCCGACTGCGGAACCACAGCGGCTTATCGCCGAACAGTTCTTTGATCGCATGGACAGCACCACTTCCGAGATATATTCCGGGCTGGGGGACAGCTATCAGGATGCGGTTCCTGGCTGGATCTGGTTGTGTTCCTGGAGCGAAAAATATCCCGATCATCGTACGATAAATTTTACTACGATCCCGATAGATACTAAATTTAGAACTTGGCATATTGGTTTAGAAGCAGGGGTATAATTAATGGAAATAATAGGCAATTCGATAAAAGGCATTTATCGCGATATCCTAAAAGGAGCGGATGATAATATCATCTACGATAGTGGATGGCGCTCTAACACAATTGTGTATAGGTGTCGTATGCTACTGGCAGGATTTATGAAAAACGACCCTTCCAGTGGCATTCAATCCATGGCTGTAGGTCAGGGGCTGAAAGTGTGGGATGACACAGGGGTACTCGAACCAGATCCCGCGACAACGACAGATTTAGTCAATGGATATTCTCCGCCAATTCCGGTTTCCGAATTAGATATGGCCTATCTGGATGAGGATGACTCCGAGGTAACTGGGGCAACGAACCGATTGCAGATTACTGCTACGTTAGAACCGGGTTACCCGGCTCCCGTATCACCACTTACCACTTATCCCTTGCGGGAATTCGGTCTCTTTGGCCGCTTTAACGGGACCGACTATATGATCAATTCCATCCGGCATCCGGTCATTCACAAAGATGAATCTGCTACGCTTATCAGAGTCATACGATTGTACTTCTGAACAGGGGGAGAGACCATGGGGAATTTTTCGAGAAATACCTTTGATAAATTGAAACATTATGTCGGCGTTCGTTTGCAGCAAGGCGTGCCGTTAGTTGATGCTGACTGGAATGAGCAGGAGGACATCAGAAAATATGAGCTCCAGGCATTTCTTAAATGGTTTGTAGGTAACGGTATACCAAAGAATAACGAGGGGTTCCGTATCCTTGCCGCAAGTGGCACAAGTAATGATTTTGATATTAGTGGTGGAGACGGCACGACAGAGGGAGCTGGACGATGCATTGTCGAGGGTTGGGATGTTATAAACGAGAGCAACCTGAGATATAGTTCGCAGCCCTTGTATAATAACGCAGCTCTGGCCGCTCAATGGGGTGTTGACCCCTTAATACCTCTTACAACTCCTGTAGCAGATAGGGTTGATACGGTCTACCTGGATGTATGGGAAAGAGAAGTTGATGGCACCGAAGATAGTGATCTCATCAACCCGGCCATAGGTATAGAAACCTGCGTTCGACTTAAAAGGGAATGGGTAGTACGCGTCGCTGAGGGAACATCTATATTGCCGACTCTTCCTTCAGATCACTTCTTTTATAAACTTGCAAGCTTGAAGCGTCCTGCAGAAAATGCAGTTATTAATAAAGAAAACATTACTGACCTTCGCACTACATGCCTGAATTTAGCTGACCTGACTGAAGAAATCTCTGATGCCAGAGGGATAAAGGGTAATCTGGGTAATCGTCTCGACGAATCACTTACCAGGGGAGGCCAACTGCGACATAATGTGGTGGGGAACGAGCAGCTTAATCACGAATTGAGCAACCGCGTAGGTAACATTGAGAATCACCTGTCACGGGTTGATAATCCGCATAGTGTGACTGCTGCCCAGACAGGTGCACTAGAAGCGGCTGATTACGATTTTGCTAACGGGGTTTATGTAAATGTTGTGTTTACCCATTCGGACTCAAATAATGCGACGAGAACCGTTATTACAGGTTTTCGTTCGAGATTCGTATGGATTGTCGGCTCAGCCAGAGCTCGGCTTGGCAGCCAATTCTTCGGGGCGAATGTTTCTGGATATGCGGATTTACGTAGATCACCATTCATTCAACAATGCACCGGCACTGAAATATCAAGAATTGCAGTAGATGATTGGCGGCAAGATACCTCTGTTAATCAGTTTTTATGTAAAGCCAAATTTACTGATGAAACCAGCGTGCCCCAACGCTCGGAGGACCTGAACGTAAGTGTTTCCGACGTATCGGATTCCGGGTTAACAGTCAGACTATCCAGAATCCAGCCGGGAACCGCGGGAACCGCCGGGACTACTGGTGGGACAAGTCCACTTACCAATTTTAGAATAGAGCTACGCTTGTTGTGTGTAGGGTAGGACGGAGTTATCGGCCAAGGCCTTTGCTAATAATGATTTGGAGGTGCTTATGTGGGTAGTCTTTCGAAGTAAGGAACGTAGAATTGTTGGTGTTACTGCGGATAGTGCAATGGATTTAGATAAAGAAGATTCTCTCAAAGAGGTCGTAAATGGTTTAGTAAAACCAGGAGACGTCAGTGAATATGATGCAATTCAGATTACGGACAGAGAAAAGGCCGCGGAATACATGGAGGCATTCCCGGACAAGCTTGTGCTCAAGGGACCGCTGACAAAGCCACAACTGGCTATCCGTGATCCCGAAATCTTTTCCTTATACATAACAACTGATGCCAAAGATGTACATCCAGTTGATGGCATCCCGGAGATCACTGCTGACGGTAACTCGTTTGCAACAATAAGCATACAAAAGATCGACGAACGCTATAAACCACAACGCGGCCCGAATGATGACGATCGAATTTACTTACGTACGGACCACGGCATACTGCGTGACGCAGAGGGTACAAACGAAATTAATTCAATTAAGTTAAACGAGGGTAAAGCGGTTTTCAGGTTGGTATCCGAAAAAGTCAAACGTGTCGCCACTGTGCAGATGTTAACTGCCAACCCAAACTTGCAAGATACTAGTTTTCGTATTGAATTCATATGAAACGATTGTTCTTATCCAGATATGATACAATATTTCTTCATGTTGACAGTGGCTTATTGTGGTGAGTATGGAATTTCTGTATAAAGCTTTGTGGGGGTAGTCGAACGTAGGTCTCCAGGAGGATTCAAGTAGTAGGTGAAACACAACGCCGAAAATGCCAACATTCAGATGCTGCGGCTTGTCGCCGAAAGAATGGGGCTTCTCAAGGACGAAGTCGTGTTCCTTGGGGGGGCGATTATGCCTTTTTTAGTGACAAAGCCAACTGTGAGAGTTACTCGTTTTACAAAAGACGTGGATTTCATTATAGAGCCTGAAACGAAAGAAGAACTATATGAGTTCGAGGACGAGTTGCGAGAGTTGGGTTTCAAGAAAACATTTAATGGAGCTGTATGCCAGTGGGTAGTCGAGAATGTGGGGGTTGATATACTGCCGGCAGATCCAGATATACTAGGTTTTGATAATCGCTGGTGTGCGGAAGCAAAGCGAAGCTCAATCAGGGTAAATATAGGGCAAGGGCTGATTATTAATATGGTTTCTGGACATTGTTTCCTTGGTCTAAAATTGTGTGCGTTCCGTAGGAGAGGAAGGGGTAACTATTGGAAGAGCTATGACATAGATGACCTCATTTTAGTTATTGGTGGTCGACCTGAGATCGAAGAGGAAGTCACGGTGCAGGCAAGTCCTGAACTAAAGGCATTTATTGTTGGAGAACTAAAAAGGATGTGCAAAACAGTCGACGATTTCTCTGGGGAGGTGTTGCAACCATTCGAGGGTACCGGGCCACGCAGCCAAGTGACAGTCGAAGCAATCTTACGTATAGAAAGAATCATCAGAAGTGATCTGATCAAAAAGATATATGACCGCAAATGACGGTTGTGTATTAAGCCAACCGTCATTTGCGGTCATAGGAAAAGTTTGGTATAGTATTTATGTTTATCGAACTAAGGGAAACTTGGCACCGGTAGCTATGTGATGTAAAACATTGATCACAGGGGCTCTGGTAGCCATTCCAGGTTGATTTGCATCATTTGCTCACATGTTAGCTGATCTCCGGGCGGGGCGCTGCCGTTCCAACGCCATGTTGGATAAAAAGCGGGAAAAGGCGGATCGCTGCACCTCGTGAAGGCTTGTCGAGACGGCATGTTGCACGTTCGCTGAGGCTCGCAAAGGCGTGCCAAGGCGGATACAGAACCTGCTGTTGAAACTTGTTGGGGTTAGAGAGTGATGGGTTTGAAGAGTATAAGACTCTGTCGCCCGGATCTCCCGAAGGCGTGAAGCGCTAGCGTCCCGACCGGAGGTCAGCTTTTTTATATTGACAATTTGGCAAAGAGGGGGGACGCATATCTTCCTAACCTTGGTGCCCCTTCCTCATGTACCGTCAACTAAGTTTACACCAAATCCCTGTGTGTGCATACCGTCTTGACCAGAACGGTGCTCCCCCTTCCCTTATTTTCCCGCGCATCAATACAGCTTGATACGAATAATATTATATATGCAAATCAGCACATTATCATCATTCATACCCCACTACTTTCCGCCTTTTCTCACCTTGGCACAATTGATGCCAAAAGGCTGTAATAAGGCAAATGATCAAAAATATAGAAAACAAGTGAAAGCCGTCAGAAATGAAGACCTAGCCCTTTTTTCTTTTTAATCTAAAAAGGAGGATAACATGAATGGATTTGTTACGATCCAAGGCAAAGTCGCTGGATCTAACTAAGAGCGTTTTATCATTCGTCCCGCCTTGAAATACCCTCAGTATTCTGATATTGCCGGAACCGTGTCGATTTCTCCTAATGTTGCCAGAAAGAGCGGGATGGATGATAAAATGTTGTTGGACTGAGCCGCGGGTTCCAGAGAAAAAAGTTGCTACTTCCTATGGGATTTATTTATAACCTATTGGAACTACAACGTAAAGTTTTAGTGTGGGATTGCTTTTGGAGCAGAAAACAAGAAAATAATGCCTTTTCGCTGAAAGGAATTGGGGCAGATACATATTTATTGATTCGTTATTGGTGTTGGAAGGCATTTTTTTATCGTCTTTGTCTTATGTTACCATAAATCAGCGCAAAAATGACACACCTTTCCTATTATCCCGGCGGATATGGAAAAAACTATGACTTAACCCGTTTCTTCAGCTGGTGTTGAGCAAGGGCAGCATTCTACCTGGTATCATGTGCCCTTTTTTGCAATGCGGGCAAAGCAGGATATCTCTTCCGGTTAAACGCAGCATTTTCTCCTGAATGGTTTCTTTTACAAAAACTCTCACTTTCATGACCACACCGATCAACCTGCGGATCAGGAGAATGGCTTTCCTCTTGTTTGTTTTGGCCAGGAATCCGTAATACCTGATCTTCATGAATCGGTTCGGAAGTATATGCAACAGGAACCGCCGGATAAACTCCATGGCATCCAGAGTCATTTGTTTAGTGGTGTTGCCATGGGCCCGGTCTTTGTAGGTGAATACTACCTTTCACCATATAACCTGAAGACATCAGCCACCTCATATTTTGGTCTCATGACTCACCTCCAAATTCATGTATATCAAGGGGGCTTTTCACCTTGCTGAGGTAATCAGGAGTAAGATGAATATACTTGAAGGTAGTTTTTAAGATAGGGGACGTTCGTTCCGAACGTGCCTATTGTCATATCAAACTGTTGTAAACAAATAGAATTGTCCGGTTTTGCAACAAATAAACTCTCCTCTTTTATTTACCATCTATCAGTCGACTTTTTTCTTTGTTTTTGACAAGGAGAAATAAATTCGTTAGGGGAAATTAGGGGACACCTTTTAAGAAATTTGGGGATATCCTATATTCCCCCTGTCAAGCCAAACAACTTCCAATTCTCTCCCTTCCCCACCACAAGAGCTGGATCTTCGACAAGCGAGAGGAAGGTTTGTAACTTCTTTCGAGATCATTAGAACTTGACATTACATATAATGTGTAATATTCATTACTCCTAACGGTATAATTAGATAGGTGTAATATTTAATACACTAAATAGGATAAACTGTGAGGTGAAATATGAAAAATCCATTTGCCTACAGCAACTATGTTACGGGGGAGTCTTTTTGCAACCGCAAGAAAGAACTGTCTGAACTGCTCAGATATATAAAAGGGTCTCAGAATGTGCTTTTGTATTCCCATAGAAGATACGGGAAAAGTTCATTAATTCGGCAGGTTTTTCGTGAAATCAAGGGAAGAAATCTCAATGTCGGCACTATGCATGTCGAGTTGTATGGAACGATATCTGAAAAGGATTTCATCACCAAAAGCTTTCAGGGCCTAAATCAACTGGAATCAAATTTTAAAAAACTCCTTAAATCAGTCAGTAATGCCCTAAAAAGTATCAAGCTCAATTTAAGTATAGATTCAGCAACAGGAGGCACCTCTGTTTCACCGTCCTTTGAGGCAGTTGATGAAAAAACAGTCCTGGAAGAACTGATGAATATTCTTT
>JAUVJO010000131.1 GCA_030592345.1 Deltaproteobacteria bacterium | reverse complement strand
TATGTTATAGCCTATGCAGGAAGAACAAACCTTTGAAAAACACATTGAGGCCCTGACCAGAATCAGCAAGGCGATCACATCTGATCGGTATATTGAAGACATCCTTCGCCTTGTCGTCACAGTGACGGCAGAGACCATGCACTCCAAGATCTGCTCCCTCTGGCTTCTGGATGACAACGACTATGTCCTGAGACTACGTGCTACCCAGAGTATAAGCGAAGATTATCTGAAGGAACGCTCACTCAAGACTGGGGAGGGAATTGTGGGCCAGGTCGCTCTCACTCGCAAGCCCAGGTCGGTTCTAAATGTGCTGGAAGAGCCCGATTTTAAGGAAAAAGAACTCGCCAAAAAAGAAGGGCTTGTTTCTATGCTGAGTATCCCTATGGTGGTCAAAGAGAGGGTGATTGGCGTGATTAATTGCTACACTTCATATCCACATGAGTTTACGGAAACCGAACAGAATGTCCTGGTTACCGTGGCCAATGAGGCGGCAGTGGCCATAGAAAACACCGAATTGATTGTTAAAACCAAAGTGATTCAAGATGAGCTGGAGTCGAGAAAACTGATCGAACGCGCCAAGGATATTTTGATGACGCGCCGGGCCCTGTCCGGCCCTGACGCCTACCGGTGGATTCAAAAGCGCAGTATGGATACACGCAAATCTATGAGGGAAGTCTCAGAAGCTGTTTTGTTGACTGAAGAAATATGACATCTTACAAAGCACTTGACACGGGAAAGGTTTTCGCATATCTTCGCCAATCAGGTTGAGTGACACAATGGCGTGTTTCTCAAACAACGACAGCGACGTCCAACGCTCCCATGTGGAGATAGTTGGATTTTTTTTGTCAAAAAAACGAGTATAGGAGGGATAGATTATGTCATTTAGCAAACCGAATCGAAGTGCAGCCACATTGACGACCACCAGGGTGGACCCTGCTCCGGGTTCCGGCATCTGTGTAACCTGTGTGGACGGGTGCGAAGGACCGTGTGAAATCGGGCGCTCGGCGCTCAAGGGAAGAGAGGTCATCTACCCGATCCCCTTTGGAAAAATTACAGCCGGTTCTGAAAAGGATTATCCTGTAGACTTTTCCCATTTCAATATTCAGGGCACAGCCGTTGGCGCCGTGGGTATGGATGCCGACTCGGACAAGGCCACCTTTCCGGCCGTGGATACCACCACTGCCCTTGGTGCTGATGGAAGCATCAAGTTGAACTTCCCGGTATTTACTGGTGCCGTCGGATCAACTGAGATTGCACGGGTCAACTGGACGGAGGCGGCTGTTGGCGCAGCCATATCCGGGGTGATAGTGGTGGCCGGAGAAAACATTTGCGGCATGGACCCGCAGGCGGAATTCAGCAACGGGAAAATAGCAAGATCCCCTGAAATGGAGCGCAGGGTCAATGCGTTCAAGCAGTGGTATGACGGCACAGGCGGGATCATCATCCAGGCAAACGTGGAAGATACTAAGCTAGGCGTACCGGAATATGTGATTGAAAAACTGGGTATCGAAATCTTTGAACTAAAATGGGGCCAGGGCGCAAAAGACATTGGCGGCGAGGTGAAGCTTCCCTCCTTGGAGCGGGCACTTCAGTTAAAGGAGAGGGACTACATAGTACTCCCGGATCCCACCAATCCCGCTGTGCAGGAGGCCTTTAAGGCCGGTGGCATTACGGAATTTGAGCGCCATTCACGCCTCGGCATGGTCGATGAAGATGCCTTTCATAAGTCAGTTGAGCACCTGAAGGGCCTGGGTGCCAAATATGTCACCTTGAAAACCGGAGCCTATCGGCCTGCTGACCTTGCCCGGGCAATCAAATATTCTTCCGATGCCAAAATCGATCTCTTGACAATTGACGGCGCCGGCGGAGGCACTGGGATGAGCCCCTGGCGCATGATGAACGAATGGGGCATCCCCACTGTACAACTGGAGTGTTTGGCCTATCAAATGTGTGAGAAGCTAAAGGCAAAAGGGGCATATATTCCACCCATTGCCATTGCCGGCGGACTTTCCCTTGAAGACCATATATTTAAGGCCATTGCCCTCGGAGCCCCTTATGTCAAGGCGATTTGCCTCGGAAGGGCCATGTTGACAGCAGCAATGGTTGGAAAAACACATGGTCGATTAATGGCACAAAAGATGGAAGACGAAGGGGAAGAGCCGAGCGAAGGATACGTGAGACTCTTTGCTGTGGGTGCAGAACTCAAGGAGCGATTTGGAAACGATTTTGAGAAGCTCCCTCCAGGGGCGATCGGCATGTACTCCTATATCGACCGGATGAAGCAGGGCCTACAGCAGTTCATGGCAGGGGCTCGCAAATTTGCCCTTCAGTACATCGATCGTAATGACCTTGTCGCCCTCACCCGAGACGCGGCAGATGTATCAGGTATCGCCTATGTGATGGAGAGTGATGCCGAAGAAGTGGAAAAGATTTTGGGATAGCAAGGCTAACATGGACAAAACGGAGTTTGAAGGACTAGAGTAACCCCAAATTCGAAATTTGATATTCGGATTTGATGGACGGATACAATGGGCCATGGAAAATAATTGAGGCCTTCTGCCAAAAGAATTGGAACTTGAGAACTAAGATACAAAGGAGGGTATAATCATGCTAAACATAATCTGTAAACACAACTGCAAGTCCTGTTTTGCCGAGCCTGTGTGCGCGGTGCATGCGATCGTGGATCAGCAGGGCTCCATATATGTAGATACTGAAAAATGTATTGGCTGCGGATGCTGCCGCACGGTCTGTGTGGCATTCAGCTATGACCAGGCCCTGAAGGAAAAGACCGTGGAGTGGCTTATGGGGGCAGCGTGATCATTGATCATCTATCATTGATCATCTATCATTTATCGTTTATCATTTGTTGTTGCCGGTTGCTTACTTGTTTCGCCGTATTTTTTTTATTCGCTACCCCGTTGCCTGAAAACGAAGCCGATCAAGTGAGGTTATTTCATGTATGGATGCACAGGGCGTTGCCTGCGGGTCAACTTGTCCGCAGGTAAACACTCGATTGAAGATATAAACCCTGAACTCCTACGCAAGTTCCTGGGCGGACGCGGGCTTGGGGTCAAGGTCTATTCAGACGAAGTAGACCCAAAAACAGACCCACTCGGGCCAGAAAACAAATTAATCTTTGTTTCCGGGCCGTTGGTAGGTACGGGGGCCATCACAGGGGCTTCGTGTAACGTTGTTACAAAGAGTGCTCTGTCCGGCACCATCGCCTGCGCCAAAACGCGGGGGCACTTCGGGGCAGAGCTCAAATTCGCCGGATTCGACATGATCATCGTTGAGGGGAAGGCTGAGTCGCCAGTAATCCTGTCGATCCTGGATGACAAGATCAGCCTTCAGCCAGCCCTTGAGTCCTGGGGACGCACTACGTCGGAGACAGAGGCGGTCTTCAAGAAAAATCTTGCCGACAAGTGGGCAGCCAGGGATACATATCTGATATCTATCGGTCCGGCTGGCGAGAAACTGGTCCCTTTGGCGAACATCGTTAATGACAGTTTTTTGTCAGTCGGTGGCGCCGGTATCGGCGCAGTCATGGGTTCCAAGAATCTCAAGGCCATCGCCATTAAAGGGAGCCATTCCCTGGCAATCGCAGACAGCGCTCGGTTTGTGCGGGTGGTGACGAACCTGATCAATAAATTGAACAGCGCCCCGCTCACCTCTCATTCAATGTCCGCCTGGGGATCCGCCTTTTTTATAGATCTCTGTTATCAAAAGGGGATGCTGCCTCATAAGAATTTCCAGGGTGCTGCTTTCACGGAATTAACAGAATTAAAGGATATTGGAACAAAGGCGCTGTCGAATGCCTTTGCCATGAGAAGCAGTGGGTGTTTTGCCTGCCCCATCGCCTGTCTCAAGAAGACGGAAGTAAATAATCCCTTTTTTAAAGGGAAAGGGATGGCGCCCACCTATTGGGCTATTGGAGCCCTTGGCCTTAACTGCGGTGTTAGCGACCTTAGCACCATTGGTATGGCCAATATGATCTGCGCCGAGATGGGATTGGATCCCATTGCGGCAGGCGGGACAGTAGCTACTGCAATGGAGTTGGTGGAAAAAGGGATTGCTGACAGGGACACTTTGAAACTCGAATTAAGGTTTGGTCAAGGGGAAGATCTCCTTCATGCCTTGACGCTCATGGCCACCAAAAAAGGCCACGCTAAAAGAATAGGAAAAGGGGGGCAGGCCCTGGCTGGGGAGCACGGTACATCAAAATCTTTCATGGGTGTCAAGGGACTGCCCATGGCCCCTTTTGATCCCAGATCTATCCAGGGCATGGGTTTGCATTTTGCCACCTGCAATTTCGGCCCCCATCATCTCTATGCCTACACCTTTATTGAGGAGGTCTTAGGCGTACACGAGAAATCAGATCCCTTGAGCACGGATGGCAAACCTGAACTGGTCAAACGATACCAGGACCTGGCTGCTGTACTCGATTCCCTGGGGCTGTGCAACTGGCCCTTGATGGGGGTTAAGTTTAATAACATCGTCCCCATGATCAATAGCTGCCTGGGCACTGACTACAAAGCCGATGACCTCATGAAAATCGGAGAGCGAATCTGGAATCTGGAAAAATTATTCAACATGAAGGTCGGATTTGACCATACGCATGACACCTTGCCCGGAAGATTCCTGAATGAACCGATTACGGATGGCCCGGCCAAGGGACAGATCAGCAAGCTGGACGAGATGCTTCCCGGGTATTATGAACTTCGTGGATGGAACGAGAAAGGCGAGCCTCGTGGTGATACGTTACAGGCGCTGGGACTGAAAAGGTGATGAGTGATTACGGGTTCCTTTTGTCTCTCACGGAGGGCGGGTTGGAGGAGCGTCCACCTGTGGCGGACTCGAGGATCGCTACGCTTGAGGTTTGAGGCAGAAGGTTTTCTGGCTTTTCCCTTAAGTGGAACGCTCCTCAAGCGAAGCGGTCCTCCGCCCTCCAGCATTAGACGGGACTGTGCAAAAACGACCTGGGGTCATTTAACCGTAAGACCTGATATGAAGGCCAGCCATGCCAAGAATAAAAATCGACCACAACAAATGCACCGGATGCAGGCATTGTGAGATTGCTTGTTCCATAAATCACTCTGGTGTCGCCAATCCGAGAAGGGCCAGAATACGGGTCTTTCAGGAAGGCAATGTCTTTTTCCCTGTGATTGCCGGCCCCTTTGTGGATGCAGCCTGCACCTCAAAGCTTGATATCAAAATAGGCGATCAGGTGTACGACATGTGTCTGCTCTGCCGGGCCTCCTGCCCGCAGAAACCTTTTTTCATTGAGGCAGAGACAGGCTTTCCCCTTAAGTGCGACTTCTGCGGCATCCCCCCCAATCCTTCCTGCGTGCGCTGGTGCAATTCAGGGGCCTTGGAGTTAATAGATGATTGAGAATTTAGGAATTGGGGAACTAATCCCATAAGCGCCAAGTTATATTTGCACCGGTTGGACTGTGGAAGGTTTACTGAAAAAGATGAACATCGAACATCGAACGTCCAACATCGAATGTTGAATGGGAAAAGATGAAGAAACAGAAATAGCCATTAAATGTTCGGTATTGGTTTTTTTTCGATTTTAAAAAAATTGAAAAGCGGAGCAACATCATTATTCGACGTTCGATGTTCAATGTTCGATGTTGGACGTTCATCTTTATAAACAATTCCCTACGGCATATCAAATGTAACCTGTGAACGTTTACAAAACAACTTAGCGCTTTTTGGAACTAATCCCTGAATCCCTAAATTCCTAACTTTTGTCACATGAATCACATCAATAACAATCATAACCTAGTCGGTGCCGTCATGGTCGTGGGTGGCGGGATCGCCGGTATCCAGGCATCCCTTGACCTGGCTGACCTCGGCTTTTACGTCTATCTGGTGGAGAAAAGCGCTTCTATCGGAGGCGCTATGGCGCAACTGGACAAGACGTTTCCCACCAATGAATGTGCCCTCTGAATTCTTGCACCCAAACTGGTTGAGGCCGGTCGGTCTCCAAACATCGAGATAATCACAAAAGCGGAGTTGGTTACTATCCAAGGAAAAGTGGGCAACTTCACTGTCAAGGTGCGTCGCCAGCCCCGGTACGTGGATGAGAATCTATGTACGGCATGTGGCACGTGCACCAATTACTGCCCGGCTCCGGTCAGGGATGACTATAACGAAGGGCTTTGCTCAACCAAGGCCGTGCACATCGATTATCAACAGGCCATACCAGCGGCCTTCCATGTGGACGCGAACGCCTGTCTCTTCTTAACGAATCAGGAATGTAAACAATGCGAAAGGGTCTGCCAGGCCAGGGCTATCGATTTTAAGCAGCAGGCAGAGGATATAGATATCAATGTAGGCGCGGTGATACTTGCTCTTGGGTTCGGTCACATAAGTAGAGAGGTGTTAACAAGATACGGCTACGGCATCTCCCCCAACGTAGTCACCAGCATAGAGTTGGAGCGTATCCTTTCCGCCTCTGGTCCTTTCCAGGGCCACCTGATACGCCCTTCGGACCAAAAGAAGCCCAAAAAGGTTGCCTGGCTCCAGTGTGTGGGCTCAAGAGACATCAACTGCGGTGATAATGGTTACTGCTCAAGCGTATGTTGTATGTATGCGATCAAGGAGGCAATCATTGCCAAGGAGCACAGCAGGGACGGGCTTGATTGCGCCATCTTTTTCATGGACATGCGCTCCTGTGGCAAGGAGTTCGAGCAGTACTACAACCGGGCACGGGAAAAGGGCGTGCGTTTCGTGCGCTGTCGAGTACATTCCATTGACCCTGTGGCCGATTCAGATAACTTGCAACTTCGCTACGTGACCGAAGATGGCAGCGTTGATAATGAGAATTTTGACATAGTCGTGCTCTCTGTCGGCCTGGAGTCTCCTCCCGGTGTAGTAAAGCTGGCAGAGAAGCTCGAAATTGAACTGGATCATTACAAATTTGCACGGACCAGCAGCTTTTCTCCTGTGAGCACATCTGTCCCTGGAATCTATGCCTGCGGTGCCTTTCAGGGCCCGAAAGATATTCCCTGTTCGGTAATGGAGGCCTCAGCAGCGGCAAGTGCGGCAGCATCCGGATTGGCACCGGTGCGAAACACTTTGGTGAAAGAGAAGGTCTTTCCGGAGGAAAGGGACATCTCTTGTGAGCCTCCAAGAATCGGTGTTTTTGTCTGCCACTGCGGTATGAACATTGCTAGCGTGGTTAATGTCACCAAAGTGGCCGAATACGCCAAAACGCTTCAAAGTGTGGTCTATGTGCAGGAAAACCTGTTCTCTTGCTCCCAGGATGCACTCGAACAATTGGTTGATGTAATCAAGGAGCAAAAACTCAACCGGGTGGTGATAGCTTCCTGCTCACCGCGCACCCACGAGCCGCTTTTCCATGAGACATTGCGCAACAGCGGACTTAATAAGTACCTTTTCGAGCAGGTCAATATTCGCGACCAGTGCTCCTGGGTACATTCCAATAACCCTATCGGGGCCACCAGAAAAGCAAAGGACCTGGTGCGGATGGCAGTTTACCGGGCGGCACTCATTGAGCCCCTTCCCATGACCGTAGCGCCGGTTACACCGGCCGCCTTGGTGGTGGGCGGCGGGGTGGCAGGAATGGTTTGCGGCCTTAATCTGGCTGAGCAGGGATTCAGGGTGCACATTATCGAAGCAAAGGAACGCCTTGGTGGCCACGCCTTGAACTTAAACAGGACATGGAAGGGCGAAAACGTACCAAAGTTTGTCAGCAGACTTATCGATGAAGTAACCGGCCATAAGAACATTGAGGTCCACCTCAATGCCAGGGTCAAGGGGGTTTCGGGTTTTGTCGGCAACTTCAAGACTGATATCCTCCTAAATGGTGCAGTGAAGGTCAGGCAGTTGAAGCATGGGGTAGCTGTGCTGGCAACCGGCGCCCATTCCATTAAGCCAAATGAGTACCTTTACGGCAAGAACAAGCGGGTCTTCTGTTGGCACGAGCTTGCTGATGCCTGGGAGACGGACATGGTCAAGAATGCAGGCAGTGCCGTCTTTATCCAGTGTGTGGGCTCCCGTGAACATGGGCGTCCTTACTGCAGCAAAATTTGCTGCACTTTCTCGATTCAAAAGGCAGTGGAACTCAAGAAACGCAATCCGGATATGGATGTTTACATCCTTTACCGGGACATCCGAACCTACGGAGAACGCGAGGATCTTTATAGAGAAGCCCGGGCACAGGGTGTGATTTTTATTCGCTACGACCTCAAGAATAAGCC